>JAIRTV010000235.1 GCA_031254675.1 Planctomycetaceae bacterium
GGAAAATCCGTTGGTCTGTAAAAAATTACAGTTCGCCGAAGCGATTTTAGTATTTGTTGACGTACTCGATTATTTTTTAATACTCGAACAAAAATTCGAGTAATTTATTCTTCAAAATGAAAAAATGGTCTCCAGAAATTGAAATTAAAAAAACAGAAATCAATATGTTCAAAATATTACGCCGAGAAACGGCAACAGATATATCGCTCTCAGATTAGGAGCGACACGCTACTAAAATCAGGTCATTCCCACCGACCAAAGTGGTGCATTAACATTTCAATATGTAATGCTGAATTATTCCTGCCAATGGGACGCGACGCTCCCTGAACGGGAGCTACGCAACTTACACATTGGCAATAATTTTTTACACGGAAAATCCGTCGGTCTGTAAAAAATTACAGTTCGCCGAAGCGATTTTAGTATTTGTTGACGTACTCGATATTGTTAATACCCAAACAAAAATTCGGGCAATTTATTCTTCAAAATGGAAAAATGCTCTCCAAAGGTTAAAATTTAAAAACAGAATTTATTATGTTCTAAATATTACACGATTCATCGGCACTTGTCAAGCCGGAAAATAAAAAAATTTTAATCTCTAATTATTTAATTTGTACTTTTCCCATTTATTCGCTGTTGCGAAAAAGTTGCGGGGACTTGCGTCTAATATTGGTAAAGTGGTAAAATATTCGCGAGAAATGCCAATGTATTTCTGTTTTCAAAGACACAATTAGTGATCATGAATAATTTTTATGATCACCAACTACTTTTAAGGAGATTCCTATGTTCAAATCTTTTGATTTTCGTGTCAATAATATATTATTTAAAATATTATTGTTGGTTCTCATTTACAATCAAGGCATACCGGTTATAGGAGAAGACGTAACGAATACTCGTGTCTATTTTTCATTTAGTCCAGGTGGACAGATTCGAAAAGAGAATACATTTTTTGCTGGTGAAACAATATGCACGACAATTGAATTGTCTCCCAAAATATTGGCTTCCAATGTTGTCAATCTGGATAATAGCATAGAGATGTTTCTTGAAGTTTCACTTTCCTCGTTGTTAAATAAAAACCATCGTATTACTACTCCCCAGCCAATGCTTGTGCATAGTTTTTCATTAAATGAAAACTCCTCTTTTGTCAACTTTTGGCTTGGCGTTCCTGCTAATTTTGATGCGGGAGATTATGAACTCCTGATAATAATTCGAAATAGAAGAGGTGAAAAATTATGTGAAGAGAAAAAAATGATCGTTTTACAGTCAAATTCCTCTTTTGGGCTAAGAAATATCATGTTTCAACATGGGATACTCCAGCCGCCATCTTGGGGATTTGGTTCCAATGTTTATGTTGCAGGCGAAACAGTCAAAATTGTATTTGAGGTTGGCGGTTTGTCAATCAATGAAAAAGAAAATACCGAAGCCGATATCATTGCAAAGTTGACATTGCAAGAGAGTGGAGGAGAGAAAGTGACATTTCCTTTGATTTCTATGCCGTTACAAAAGCTAACAGACCGCCAGTCACTCACGTCTCAAAATTTAGGTAGTTTTTCACAGATGTTTATCCTAGCACAACCAGGAAATTATTTATTGACAGTCGAAGTTGAAGACACGTTTTCACAGAAAAAAGACACAAAAGAGTTGCAACTCATTATTCTTAAACCTGCGTTTGTCCAGTAATTTTGAAATAGTTCAAAATTAACAGTACGATAATAGAATTTGGGACATTTTTTAAGAAGTACTGTAAGAAACGAATTATCGATTCTTTAATATGCTAAGAATGAAAAAAAATCAGAAGTTTGGAAATCCTCCGTAATTTGCGCAATTTATACGTATTAAATCAAAAAGGAAGCCAAACCGGAATTGGTTTCGTGGGAAAGACGTTGGTTTTCCCTTGCGAAATAGAAAAAATACAATAAGATAGTTGGAATGTTAGAGAGTCAATCAATTGGAAGTTCCATTTGTTTTCGAGATGATTGGCGGTATTGTCCATTATTGTTCATTATTATTCCTTTTTTACCGAGATTGACTCTTCAATTTTTCATTCTTTACTATTATTCTTTCCGATAACGATGAGTTCCCAAGAAACACTCGACCAAACACTTATTGAACAAACAAAAAACCAGATTCGGGTTATTGTCAATGAGATTACGCAACTTTCAAAACTTGATATCAGTCCCAATGAATATCATGGCGAATTTTTGCATCGAGTGGTTTCGGCAATGGGGGCGGTTGGTGGTGCGCTTTGGACATTCGACGAAGGGACATTGACTCTCGCCTATCAGGTTAATATCAAAGAACTTGGGATTCAAGATCAGGAAGAATCCAACCAGAAACACGCTCGACTTCTTTATCGGATGTTGCACGGTCCCGAAACCGGTACTCTGATTCCGCCTCACGCCGGAATCGAAGGCGAAGAAGAATCCGGCAATCCAACCGATTGGCTCCTCGTTTTTTGCCCCATCCGAACCGAACTCGAAGTAGTCGGGCTTGTCGAAATTGTTCAGCGTGCCGATTCCAATTCGGCAACACAACGTGGTTTTTTACGATTTCTGGCTCAAGTTTGTATTCTTGCCACAGACTATTACAAAAACCGCCAACTCCGCAATTTCAGCGAACGTCAGAATCTTTGGACTCTCCTCGAAGATTTCACACGAACAATTCATCGGAGTCTCGATGTACCAACCACCACTTACACAATCGCCAACGAAGGACGACGATTGATTGAATGTGATCGGGTCAGTATTGCCTTGCGACGCGGCAGACGATGTAAAATTGTTGCGGTAAGCGGACAAGATGTTGTCGATAAACGGGCAACAACAGTACGTTTGCTCGGAAAACTGGCAACCTCTGTTGTCAAAGCCGGAGAACCAATCTGGTACACCGGTGATACGTCCGATTTCGCTCCGCAAGTCGAAAAAGCAATCGAAGATTATGTCGATGAAGCCCACACAAAAATGATTGCGGTGTTTCCGTTGTTCCGCAAAACAAAAACGGAAAACGATGAAGAAGACGATCCAACACGGCGAAGTAAACAAGCACCACCATTCGGTGCGTTGCTGGTCGAACAAATCGAAGACAGTCGCGTTCCCGAACGAATGAGAAAACGTGTCGAAATTGTCGCCGAACACTCGTGTTCCGCTCTAGGAAATGCGTTGGAACATCACAGTATTTTTCTCATGCCGCTCTGGAAATTGATCGGGAAATCAAAAGTGTTGTTCACCGCAAGAATGTTACCGAAAACAGTTCTTGTTTCGGCGTTAATTTTGGTGGTGGTGGGTGTGTTGTTTTTTTTGCCGTACTCGTTCCAGATGCACTGCAACGGCACGCTCGAACCAACTCGGCGTCAAAAAATTTATTCCCCGTTGGATGCCGAAGTCAAAGAGTTGTTCGTGGATCACAACATGAGAGTTACAGGACCGTTTACTGGTGAAGATGGAATTTCTTATCGCGGAACAACTCTTCTCGAACTGAGAAGTTCTGATCTTGATGCTGTTGGTATCCAGTTGCTTGGCGAACAGCAGGAAATCATCGAAAAAATCGCCGAACTCCAGCGAAAACAACAAGATCAGGATAAACGGTTGACGGATTATGAAAAAACGGAATTGGTTGGACAAATGGAGCAGGCGAAAATTCGTCTCGCAACCGTAGAAGCCAAACTGGAAATTTACGAATACCGCCAAAAACCGGATTTGTTTATTACGTCGCCAATGGACGGCGTGGTTGTTTCGTGGGATGTGAAGCAACGTCTCACCGAAAAACGTCCGATCAGCCGAATGCAATATGTTATGGAAATTGCCGATCTCGAAGGTCCTTGGCAACTCGAACTGGCAATGCCGGAAAAACACATGGGAAATATCGCCGAATTTAAAAAACAAATGGAACAAAATGACCCAAACGCAAAACTTCGGGTTGAGTTTGTTCTGGCGACTGAACCGGCGGTCAAATATTACGGTACGGTTATTGAAATTCATGACCGAGCGGAAGTTCGAACCGATACCGGAAGCGCCGGCACGGCAACAAGTAATCTGAACACGGTTTTAATTAAAGTAGCGTTGGACGACCAAGATTCATTGCCGCCGGCGTTGCGCCCCGGTGCAGAATGCAGCGCCAGAATCAACTGCGGAAAAAAACCGCTCGGTTACGTTTTGTTCTACGAAGCGATTGCGTTTGTTCAAAAAAATATCATATTTCGATGGTTCTAATCAATCATGAAGCATCCCTCTCAAAATAAAAAATTCAACAATTATTTCGTAACGTTTTTTTTTGTTTTTCAATCATAAAGTTTTCGTGTCAAAAATATTATCGAGAAATTTGCCTATTTTTTGAATTTTACCAATTGAGTTGATGATCACGAAACATTCTACTGAATCCTTACAATGATTGTACTTTATCCGAGTTACAGTTTTGAGACACTTTCCTCTGACCGCACGGCAACCGAAGCCAATGAACTTCTTGATGCTTGGACGGCGGCTTTCCATCCGGCGTTGATCGAAAAATTCAACGAAATTCCACATTGGGAAAGTGCGTCGATTCCGCCTTACAACGCTTCCGAACAACCAATTCTGATTCCGCCTTGCTGCGAATCTTTTTTGTACGAAGATTGGTTCAAACAACAGGAAGAAACAAAAACAGTTTTAGTACGAAATCTTATAAATCGCAACGATATTCTGACAGAATTATTTTCACACGCGAACATTGACAATCACGGTTTTGATGAGGAATATGTTGCTGTTTTTTTTGCGTTGGGGACGACGTATTTTCTGATTGATATGTTGGTTCGGCAACTCCACTACATGAGCATGCTGGACGATTCGCAATTAACGACACAAATTTTCGATTCCATAAAATCTTATCGCAAAGGCGACATCGAAACCGCCAATGATCTTCTCCGACAAGCATTCGAATCCGTGTGCCAATCCAAAGAATATTTCTATCCATCCAAAACATATTTTCTCGATTTAACTCTCGTTACTTCGTCAACAACAGGAATAGCATTACAAAAAATCTTGAACACACAAGAAACAATCAATTTATTCCTTTCCTGCAAATTATTACAACAATTACCTGAAACAAATCCCGAAACATTTTCCGTATTAAAATCAGCCTGTGATGTGGGTAAAGTGCGGTTTATTGTGGATGATTCGGAAGAAAAATCGCTTTTGTTGTTACCGATATTGGATGTTGCCGACCGAATTTTGGAAGGAATTTCGGTGTTTCGTGAACAATTAAACGTTTCGCCAATGATTTATGGTCGTCTTCATACGGGGTTGACGCCGTTTTTGCCGCAATTATTGAAACTAATCGGAATCAAAGGCGTTGTCCATTTCGCGCCGCTGGATGGTTGGCAAATCAAAGAGACAACACAAAGTAAAATGATTTGGCAAGGAGTTGATGGAACAAAAATTGATGCGTTGGTTCGTTATCCTCAAGATAGTTCGTCAAATTTGGAATTTTTTGATCTTGCCGCCAAACTGGGACAAACGATCAACAATGACAATGCCCCAACAGCGGTGTTTGCACAATTTCCGGGACAAAAAAATAAAAGTGATACTGTTTGGCTCAACGATTTACGAGTGATGACTCAATACGCTTCGGTGTTGGGACAATTTTATGATATTGAACAATATTTCGACGAAACAGCGCAATGTGGCGATACCAACCAATTCGGTTTCGGAAAATATCCGAGCAATACGTCCCGTCATCCATTTGCGGCAAATGAAATTGATCCAATTTCGTACTGGAATGATATTTACCAAAAAAACACAAAACGAATTGTCGATTCTTTTTTGAAAACGGTTTTAATTCTTCTGAATTGTCAACCGCACGACGATCCTCGTCGAGACAATAATTTGAGCAAACAGTTTGCGGAACTCATTACTTCAACTGGAATCCGTAACGATATTGCACAAGAGGAAAGAAAAAATGAAACTAAAAGCGAAAAATTATTGTTGCTTAATCCATTAAGTTTTCCGCGCCGTGTTTTTGTGGACATTTCCGATTGGCAATCGTTACCGGTAGAAACCGGTGCGGTGATTCTGGCTTGTGAAACGAAAAATCGCAAAGAAATTGTTGCTGATATTCCGCCGCTTGGTTACGCATTTATTGAGAGTCGGCACAAAGACAATTCACAACAATCTGAGATGAACAAACAGGAAACCGCGTTTCGGTTTTCCGATTTGGTTTCGCCTAAAAATTATGCTTCCCGTTTTCTTTCTTCGATGTTGGGTGGTTCGGAAAACGAAACGAAATCGGAAATAAAATTGATACGAAAATCGGAAGATGATCTCGGTAAAAATATCAAACGACAAGTTTATCTTTTAGAAAACGAATATTTTAGTGTAAAATTTGATGCGGTTAGTGGAATATTGCGTTCGATTTTTACGAGTAATTCGCGGTTCAATCGTTTATCGCGTCAACTTGGTTTTCGGTTACCGAAAGAGCAGCGAGCAGACGATGAACGTCGTTCGGATGATCCGAATCACGGTTATGCGATTCAGACGGCGGACGAAATTTCAATTACAGAAACCAGTCCGATTACAGGGCGGCTGACAATGACGGGACGTTTTGTGTTACCGAATGGAAAAACGGTTGCCGATTTTACGGAAACGATTACAATTCGTCGTAAAAGCCGGTTGCTCGAATTTGATCTTGAATTACAACCGTACGATAATCCGGGTGAAAATCCTTGGGATTCTTATTACGCTGTCCGCTATGCTTGGAACGATAATACGTTGGATTTGCGTGGAGGTTTAGCTGATGGAGTTTATGCGTTGTCGGGCGAACGGTTGCAATCGCCAAAATTTGTTGATTTACGCAACGAGAAATATTCATTGACGTTTTTTACGGAGGGTTTACCGTTCCATCGGCGTTTCGGGGAACGGCAATTGGATACGATTTTAATTGCCAAAGGAGAAACGGTTTCGGCAAAAAAATTCCGTTTCGGAATTGGAGTTGATCTTAAACAACCGGTGGCGGCATCGTTGGAGTTTTTGGTTCAAAAAGATGCGTTAATAATTCCGGTATCGGGTTGTCCGAAAAATCCGTCGGCGTGGTTGTTTCGGATTGAGGCGAAAAATGTCGTTGCGATTTATTGGCAACCGCTTTCTCAAAACGATCAACTGGTTGGAATGAAAGTGTTCCTTCTGGAAACGGAGGGCAAACGCGCTCATTTTTCGTTCCATTTATTCCGTACGCCGGTCAAGGCGGTGGCAACAAATTTGTCCGATGAAATACTCAACGAAGTAGGCAACGAAATGAAGGAATTTAAAATTGATGGTGATGCTATTTTGATTGACATGCACGGTTACGAATTACTTCCGTTGGAAATTTTGTTCTAAGAATTATACAATTAGATAGCACATGAAAATAAGTTGATTATTTGTTCAATATTTCGATACGAAACAATTCAACGTTGATTGCAAAATTTTATTGAACAGATTCCTGTTGATGACTATCCCATATCCAAATAGCGTCATCATTGGAAGGTTTGATTGAAATCTCGAAATCATTTTCTGCAACAACGTCACGAAAAAGATAAAAACGTTCAAAGGAATCACCGTAGGTAATAACTGTAACATAAGTAATATTGGGTGAATAATATCGCAATAAATTTGTGATTTTCCGTCTGCATTCTTCATTATCATGAAGTGGAATTCCCTTGTTTCGTTTCGGTTGTCCAATAAATTTTTCCGTTCGAAAATCAAAATCGCGATAATCAGCAATAACGTAAAGCTTATTATATCGCAACATAAATCCAATTGATCGTTTATTATCTGAGTCATGTAATGTTGTGAGACTTATTTTTTCTTTCCGTGTTGTGGTCTTTTTCTCTTTTGCTTTTCCTTCTTTTTGCAACATTTTTCTATTCAGATCGTCGATATTACTTTGTAATTCCGCGATGTCGCGTTCGGCACGAGCATTGTTCATTTTGGTTTTCTGAACGGCGATTTCTAAATTTTGTTCTTCTATTTCATATTGTTGAAGAATGTTTTCGATATCTTTTATTTTTTGTTCTAATAATTCATTTTGTTGAATTAGTTCAAGATATTTATTGGCTAATTCTGTTTTTTCTGCAAGTTTTTTCGTTTTAATTTCAGCCAGTTCGTTATAACGATTAGCCAAGTTTCTTTCTTCTTCGTTTGTTGGTTCTTGCAACGTTTTTCGGATCATTTCCTGTATATCTTTTGCCGATTCAATTTCTGATGTCGTATGATCTAATATTTGTTGTAGTTCGGCAATTTTTTCCGGCGAAGCAGATTCCGTGGGGACTTCAATACGTTTCTCAGTATGTCGAATTTGAATGGCAATCAAAATGGCAATGAACAAAATCCCGCCAAACGTATTACAAATAGTGTCCAAAAATAATTCGAAACTTGATGTTGGTGAATATCGACGGCGCATGATTGTCCTCATTGATTTTCGAGCGAAAATTCGGTATTTTCGCCGATATATGTAAAACCAACTTGAATTCCTTTATTTTGCAACAATTTTATAACTTCTTCATATTCATCCATTTTGGAAGGACGAACGACTAGAAAGACACCATTAAGAAATTCGTTTCGTTGCCGAAACTGTTTTTGTTCAGAAAGAATAAAATCGCAAAATTTATTGGTTTCGCGAAAATTTTTCTCCTCTGATTTACGGGAACTGAAAACAGTAAAACCTTTCGTATCAAAAAGTGTCAGATAAAGATAATGATTGGGTACTGGCGCATGGTTTGAAAAGGTTACTTTCATTGATTTATCATCGGTTTTGAGTATTTGCTGATCCAACTCGGTATTTTTGTTCTTTAATTTGTTCTCATTCAATTGTAAATTTTTTTGTTGTCGTGCAAGTTCTTTGTGTTGTTCTTCGAGTTGTTCCGTTAATTCTTTTAATTGTTTGATCTGTTGTTCTTCTGCTTCGGTGGAGAGTAATGATTGATTATGTTTCAATTTTTCGGCATGTTGGGTTGCATTTTCAATGGATGGTCTGATCTCTGCAATATCAATCTCAAGCCGTTCTATTGTTGTTTGTAAGGCATCTAGTTGATCTTGCGTTGGTATCCAATTTTGTGATTCCTGTTTATTTTTGTACATTGCAGACGTTTCATCCTGGATTTCGCGTAAAGAGGTTTTTAACGAATTGATCAATTCGGTCAATTCCCGTACCGAAATAGCAGACGTCGGAACCGATTCGGCAAGCGACATTTGCGTTATGAGTTTGAGAATCAGTAACAACGTTATCAAAATCACAATGCCGACAACCGACATGATAATATCTTGAAACGAAAAAAGCGAAACCGGTGATTTGTTTGCACGATGCTTCATTTTAGATCCGCTCCTGTTCTTCGCTGCGGTGGCTTGGCATTCGGAGATGTGCCACGATATGTTGACTGCAATATTCGGAACAGGTAATCAGAAGTTCTTCTTCGGATTTTTTTATTGCTGTTGCGAAAAGATGGAGAACTAATGCGAGAATTAACGCAACCAATGTTGTTTCGAATGCCGTTGCGAGACCGCCTGTTACGGATTGTAGTGATTCAGTAAGCGCGGATGTATCTGCGCCGTTGGCGAGAACATTTCCGAATGTTCCAATCGCTTTTGAAAGTCCTTCAACTGTTCCGATAAATCCCAAAACCGGAATTGCCCATAAAAAACCGTTCAGTAACGAATAGGATGTTTCCACCGATTCAATATCCTGATCATTATATGAACGTAAAATATTACCGACATCAGAAATCATACCAATATTTTTCAAATTGGAAAGTGTTCCGGTAATTCGGTTAAATAGAAAAAAGTGTTTTGGTTGCTCAACGACTTCATTAATGTTGCGCAAAACTTGATCAACCGTATTCGGGGAAAGGACAAAATCATGTTCACTCGGAAGAATCATTATATTGAGAGATCGTTGTTGAAAGCGAACTTTTGACGATTTGAACAAAAGAATAAACAACGACCACGTCGCCAACAATACCATAAAATACGGAGTCATTCCGCGTTGCGTAAACATATCGGAAAACCAATGGGACGGTAAAAGATAAAGAGTAACGTAAAACAAAACCGAACAGACAAGAGCAAGTGTTGCGCAAAGCCTCGAATTAACCGCAGTAAAACGACCACCGCGAAATCCAAATTTTTGTTCAATATCACTCCGTGACCAGCATAAACGTGATTCTTTTGACATGATTT
>JAIRTV010000248.1 GCA_031254675.1 Planctomycetaceae bacterium
ACGGCTTTTGAGTGATTTTTCATAAATCTGCCGTTCTTTCCAAAATTTCAAGACAACAAGTTCCTGTTCGGGCAAGGACAAGGTTTCGTTTGATTCGGTCGAAACGCTCATAAAATCAATTAGGAAATAAATAGATCAATAGAACTGATTACAGACAGCACAAAAACAACATTCAATTATATCAGGAGTTCCTCTTCTGACCAGCCCTATTGAGTTGATGTTGGATTGTTGAAAATCCTGGAAGATGGAAAGCGAACTTAATATTTTGGGGATGTTGCTTTGGGCAAAATAAGCAAATATTTCTAATTAGTAAAAATATTCCGGCGATAGGGTTCATTCTGGTTGTTTGAGTTTGGTTTTGACGATAGTAATTTTCGTATTACTTTTTTGGGCATTAAACGAGGAGAATGTCATGGGTGAACCGCTAACCCGACTTTTAGAACTGGATACACGGCATGGAGAATTGCTGGATCGTCTCGCGGAGTTGGATCAGCAGATCAACGAAGTTTTGGAAGATTGGACAAAATCGAAAGCAAATTTTCCAGAAGAACAACCCAAAGAAGTGTTGAAGTTTGATCCGGAAATCACTCTTGCCGCCGCGTAATACCTTCAATATCTGCTCTTGCTATTTCAAACTGGTCGTGTATAATCCGAATTTTGGTTTGTGATTTACGATTTTAGTTTGGTTTTATCCGTTTCTTCGATTTTATCTGCAATGTCCGACACATCAATTCAAGTTCCGGTTGAAGAGATTGTTTCGGATGAAGTTCCGCGCCGCAAGCGAGGTGTTCCTGAAGGACTTTGGGTTCGGTGTCCGGGATGTCAGGCAACTATTTTTCGGAAAGAAGCGGAACGGCGAATGAATGTCTGTCCCGAATGCGATTATCATTGGTATGTCTCGGCGCAGCAACGTATTACGCAAGTTTTTGACGAAGGAACTTTCGAAGAATGGAACACTAACATTTTGTCGGCGGATCCGCTTCAGTTTTATGATCGACGTTCTTACCCTGATCGAATCCGTGAAGATCAACTGTTGACTGGATTGAAAGAAGCGGCAATTGTTGGAGTTGGTCGTGTTCGTGCGCGGCGAGTGGCGTTTGGTGTTACTGATTCGCGTTTTATTATGGGAAGTATGGGATCGGTTGTCGGGGAAAAATTAACTCGTATTACCGAACGAGCAACCGAAGAAAATTTGCCGTTGGTGATTCTTTCCGGTAGCGGTGGCGGTGCCAGAATGCACGAAGGAATCCTTTCGCTCATGCAAATGGCAAAAGTATCCGCTGCCTTGGCGCGATTTCATCAATCCGGCGGTTTATACATTTCCGTCATGACCAACCCGACAATGGGTGGGGTTGCCGCCAGTTTTGCCATGCTTGGCGATCTCATTTTTGCAGAACCCAAAGCTCTGATTGGTTTTGCCGGTCCAAGAACAATTAAAGCAACACTACGAATGGAATTACCAAAAGGTTTTCAAACAAGCGAATTTCTGCTGGAACACGGCTATATTGACCGTATTGTTACGCGGCAAGAACTAAAAAGTGAAATCGCACGTGCCATTGATTATTGCGGAAAATAACCATACAAATATCATGTTGATCTTATGTAATTGATTTTAATTGCGAACATTCGATTGACGATAATAATTTAGCGGAATATTGGTTAAAAAAATTGGTAAAAAAATAAGTCAACAACGTTTCACCTAGTCGGGTTGTTCTATTTTGAACGGTCACAATTCCCTATTTGTAACTATTTAGTAACTTACACGCAATGTGTTTAATTTATGGAAATTGTTATGAAAAAAATTCTTTGCTCCGTATTTTTATTGTCTATTTTTTGTCCGATCATTTTCGCACAACAAGGCGATTTATCGGATGCCGATCTCTTTCCTTCGGTTGATGAAATGGTCAAGTCGTTGACTGGCGAACAAGGCGGTGAGCTTTCTCTTGAAAATTCGATTGACAGTATTGTTGAATCAATGACTCAGAAAATGCAATCGACAACAAATACGCCGGCTTCTGTTCGGTCGGCGGTGGAAGGAACATTGGTTGTTGAAGAAGTGATTCCTGAAACTAATCGTACCGCTGTTGAAGCGGTTGATACAAAAACACAGCGTTATTCTCCGCGATTAAAACTCAATTTTGGAGAATTTCCGCTTCGTCCGCTTTCTGGAAATGTTGTTGGGACGGTGGACACTACCGAATCGGCGGACTTGTTTGATCAAACCAATACGGCAATAACTCATGATATTGCTCGTCGGATTCGCGATCATTTGCGAACACAGGAAATTCAGTTTGAGTTTAAGAATCGGACGGTACGATTGAGCGGAACCGTCAAAACTTCCCGACAACGCGAACTCGCCGAAATGATGATCCGTATGGAACCGGGTATTGATCAAGTTACGAATAATCTTGTGGTTGAAAATTCTTTCCGGAACGATTGACAATATTTTTTCTTGTAATAATATATTTTTGTTTTTAAGGGTCTTTTGTTGTGATCGGAAGGTTTATTGTTTGCGTTACTTTCTGCGATCAACTTTCCGTTATTAACTAAAATATTATGGACAGAGACAAACGCCGGAATTTCTTAACGTTACTGGATTTGCAATATGATACGGAATTGCCGATTATTCAGCGGCGTGAAGAAATTATCGGACAGATTCGTGAAAATCAGGTTATTGTGGTTTGTGGCGAAACCGGTTCGGGGAAATCAACACAACTTCCGAAAATTTGTCTCGAAATTGGTCGTGGTCTTAACGGAACAATCGGGCATACTCAACCGCGTCGAATTGCCGCGCGGTCAATTGCGGCACGAATTGCCGAAGAATTAAATACACCGCTCGGTCAAGCGGTTGGTTATAAAGTTCGGTTCGATGAAAAAATCAACCCCGATTCTCTTATCAAATTGATGACCGACGGTATTTTGCTTGCCGAATCGCAAACCGATAAAAATTTCCGTCAATACGATACGATTATTATCGATGAAGCCCACGAACGTTCGCTTAATATTGATTTTCTTCTCGGCATGATGAAACGATTATTGCCTCATCGTTCCGATCTTAAACTGATTATTACCTCCGCAACAATTGATGCCAAACGTTTTGCCGAACATTTCACCGATAAACGAATCAATCATGGTCAACCTATTCCGGTGATCGAAGTTTCTGGACGGACTTTTCCGATTGAGATTTTGTACAGAAATATTGAAGAGCAAAACGATGTCGATGACGATTTTTCGAGTGTTCAGGAGCGGGCAATTTTGGCGGCTGTTGACGAACTCACACAACGAGGCAACGGCGATATTCTTATTTTTCTGCCGACGGAACGAGATATTTTTGAAACGGCAAATTCATTGCGGAAACATTCGGCAAATCAAACGGAAATTTTGCCGCTTTATGCACGATTACCGGTTCATCGACAGCAAAAGGTTTTTCGACCATCGTTGTTGCGTCGAATTGTTCTGGCGACTAATGTTGCGGAATCGTCGTTGACCGTTCCGGGAATACGTTACGTTATCGATACCGGAACCGCAAGAATTAGTCGATATTCCGCACGTTCCCGAACACAACGTCTTCCGATTGAAGCGGTTTCACAAGCCTCCGCCGATCAACGAGCTGGACGTTGTGGACGGATTGCGCCCGGTGTTTGCATCCGGCTTTATTCCGAATTAGATTACAAAAATCGTGAACGATACACCACGCCGGAAATTCAACGAACAAATTTAGCGTCGGTTATTCTGCAAACAATGTCGTTACGTTTAGGAAATATTGAAACGTTTCCGTTTCTTGATCCGCCGCGACGTTCTGCGATTTCGGATGGTTATAAAACGTTGTTTGAAATTGGAGCGATTGACGATCAACAGAATTTGTTACCGATTGGTTGGAAGTTGAGTAAACTTCCTGTTGATCCGCGAATTGGTCGAATGATTCTGGCTGCCGAAGAAAATAATGTTCTGAATGAAATGCTGATTATTGCGTCGGCTCTTGAAATTCAAGACCCACGCGAACGTCCGCACGAATTTCAGAGTAAAGCGGATGCAGCACACGAAAAATTTCTTGATGAGCGAAGCGATTTTATCGGATATTTGAAACTTTGGGATTTCTTTCAAAATGTGAAAGATCAAACCAGTCGAAATGAATTACGAAAATCTTGTCGGCAGAATTTTCTTTCGTTCAATCGGATGAAAGAATGGAGTGATATTCATCTTCAACTGTTGCAATATGTCCGTGATACCAAAATGAAAATCGGGCAACGTCAATCCGATTCAGCGAAATTTTATGAACCGTTACACAAATCAATTCTTGCGGGCAATTTGTCGGGAATTGCACAACGCGATAACCGTTTCGAATATATGATTGCCGGCGGCGGAAAGTTTGTGTTGTGGCTTGGTAGCGGAATCCAAAAACATCAGAGCAATCGGCATCAGCAACGAAATAATAATAACAATAATAATAACAATAAAACAGAAACCGCAAAATCAACAGGTTTGCCTCATTGGATTATTGCCGGCGAACGTCTCGAAACCGCACGGAAATATTTGCGAACTGTTGCACAAATTAACGTCGATTGGATTGAACCGTTGGCAAAACATCTGATCAATCGCGTTTATTTGGAACCGCATTGGAGTCGTGAAACGGGTTATGTTCATGCTTATGAAAAAGTTTCATTATTCGGTATTGTTATTGTTCCGAAGCGTCGTATCAATTATGGTACGATTAACCCGAAAGAAGCAAGAGATATTTTTATCCAGTCGGCACTCATTGAAGGAGATATTGACACAACACTCGAATTTTTCGTTCACAATCAAAAAATTCTCGATGAAGCCCAAAAATTGCAAGATAAACTCCGACATCCCGATATTATCAAACCGGAATTGGTACGATATCAATTTTATCAGGAACGTATTCCAGATGAAGTGTACGATCAACGATCATTGGAGAAATTTGTAAAACAAAAACTGTCGTCAACAGAACATTGGAAAATGACGCTTGCTGATATTTGTACAAAATCTGCCGATTTATTGAAATTTCCCGATCAACTGGGATCGTTTGATATTGAATATTGTTATGCGCCGGGAGAGCAACACGACGGTTTAACGCTAATTGTTCCAAAAAACGAACTCCGACAACTCGAACCATCGCAACTTGGTTGGCTTGTTCCCGGTTTAATTGAACAAAAAATCGCCGCTTTATTAAAATCGTTACCAAAAGAAATTCGTCGTCAGATTGTTCCGGTTACTGATACGGCTAAAGAATTGGCAACAAAAATTCAATTTGGACAAGGCGATCTTGAAAATCAAATTTGCAAGGAAGTTACGAAAATTATTGGTCGTCTTGTTGTTCCGTCGGATTTTAATCGGGAACAAATTCCGTTGGAATTGCGAATGAATATTCGTGTTCTTGACAACGAGGGAACGACAGTTGGTGAAAGTCGCGATTTTAATGTTTTACGAAAAGAATTGATAATTCCGTTACAAGACCAAGAAAAACCGCCGCAATACGAACATCTATTTTACGCGGCGAACAAACGCGAAATTCGTACACAAATTCAGTGGTTGCCGAATGCCGAGAAGTTGAAAATTTACGCTCAAGCATTACAAAAATTCGATTTATACGATGATCTAGGACAATTAATTGCCGGGCGTGCGTTACGGTTGGAAGAACAACCGATTACGAATTGGGAAGAGTTTGAACGTCGTAGCGAATTAGCGAAACGAGAAATTATCATTGTTGTACAAGAAATTACCAAATTGATTGTTCCGCTTTTGGAATCATTCCATCAGGCTCGGCTTTCCTTAGAACAAAATAAATCAAAACATACCGAAATAATATGTCAAGATGTCGAAGAACATTTGAAACGTTTAACAGAACCCGGATTTTTGGTTCAAACACCATGGCGAATCCTGTGTGAATTTCCGCGTTATTTTAAGGCGATTTCATTCCGTTTCGAAAAATTCCGCAATGGCGGTGAGCTATTTGATCGACAAGCGACATTGGAATTACAAAAATATTGGAAACAATATACGGAGCGTTTAGAACTCCATCAAGCTGCCGGAATTATCGACACGGAATTAACAACATTCCGTTGGATGTTGGAAGAATACCGCGTTTCCTTATTTGCTCAGCGATTAGGAACATCCATCAAAATTTCTCCGCAACGCCTCAATAAACAGTTCGATTTATGTGTTCGATAGCGACCTGTTCTCTGGCTAATCGGCAATTATTGAATTAATTTGTAAAAAATATTTCAAAAATTAATGAATTGAGATATTGCATTTTTGTACTCTTAGAAAAGCGCAGTGAAAAACGACTACTTGCCAAAAAAGGAATATCCGGTATGATAAACATTCGTTTTCCAATGATTTTTTCCGTTGACACTTGGAATCAGTAAGAACAATTAAGTATTATTTGTAATTCAATATTTCTATATTTATGACAATTAAAGCGGTTGCGTTTGATATGGACGGTCTGATGTTTGATACGGAGGATGTCTATTGGAAGTCGGCTTCGGCGCTTTTGGCACGCCGAGGAAAAATTTACACGCCGGAATTATGTGCCGCCGTTATGGGACGCCCACCGCAATATTGTTTCGAATTGTTTAAAAAAACATTCGGATTCTCCGAAACATGGCAGGAACTTCAACACGAATCCGAAAACTTTTTTTTACAATTTCTTGACGATGGTTTCTCCACAATGCCGGGATTGTTACAATTATTGGAACATCTGGAACATTACAATATTCCCAAAGGAATTTGTACAAGTAGTGTGAATCAGGTTGTGTCCGAAGTTCTTCGGCGAAAAAATCTGGCAACCCGATTCGATTTTGTGTTGACGGCGGAAAATATCACACAAGGTAAACCTGATCCGGAAATTTATCTCAAAGCGATTGATTTGTTTGGCGTTCAACCTCAAGAAATGTTGGTACTTGAAGACAGCGTGGCGGGCAGTCAGGCAGCCGATAATGCCGGAGCGTTTCCGGTGGTTGTTCTCGCGGAACACAATCAGGGAGGCGATTTTCGTGCTGCTCGATTGATTGTTAATTCACTCGACGCACCGGAAATTCTCCAATTATTAACTCCCACTCCCGAAAATCACACCGCCAAAACATAAAATTGTAACTATTCGGTGAAATTGCCGGTTTGCCGTCAAACAGAAATAACAATGTGCATTTTGTTCGGAATCGTTCTCAGAGGACGTTGATTTCTATTGATGGTTGTCGTTTGAATTTTTGGCACAAATTTATTGTACTATTGGTCTAATAGTATTGCAACCGATTTTTTTCAATGTGGTTTGGAGTTGGATAAATGTTTCATTATCGGGATAAGTTCCGATAATTGCGCCGCCGCTGCCGGCAAACTTCGCCGAACAACCACAAGAACGCGCCGTCTCAATCATTAAAATATGTTCTTTCGGTAATTGGCAAATAGAACGACGAAGATCAAAATTCTGATCAAGCAAGTAACTCAATTGTTCCGACTTTTTACTGAACAATAATTCTCGTACTTGATTTGTTAAATCGGCAAATGTTTGCATCGCATTGACCACGGTTGGTTCGCCCTGATCGTATCGGAAACGTAAATTGTTATGAAAAATCTCTGTCGGTTCGCCAAACTCTGTGGAATACGAAAGATACAATGGTGGAAGTAACGCAGTTGGTATGGTTTCGTACTCGCCGCGAACAAAACCATCTTCTGTTTTCATTACCTCTTTGGCGAAATTCATATAGACACAACCTTCGTAAACCTGCGCAACACGATCTTGAAGCCCCGCCATAATACCGAGTTGGTCACGCTCAATCGACAACACCAACGACGGCAAAATCTGTTTCGGAATGACAATTCCGTAAAAATCCATCAACGCCCGCAAAGTCGCAACAACAATCGCACTGGAACCCGCCATACCAACTTGACGCGGAATTGTTGTTTCGTAACGGATTGAAAAATTCCGGTCATGTAACAATAAACCGCGTTGTGTACAATATTCGGCAAAACCATTGATTGCCGCTTTGATAAGCCGAATCCCACCATAATAACCGTGCAATCGAACATCCTTTGTCAAATCATGAATCGAACGAAAAAGACTTTCATCGTCTCGACTCGGAACAATTTCAAGCCGATCCCATTCGTACAAAGTAACCTGAGCCCAAAAATTTTTAACAATCACGGCAATCGTTTTGCCATAATAACCATCAGACGGATTGCCAATCAATCCGGCACGGGCATAAGCGCGTTGACGTATAATTTCCATAGAAATAAAAAAACAAAATCAATAAATAAACGAAAATTATTTGTACCAATTATGAGAAGAAAACAAGTTTGATTTTTATGGTTTGAAATTATTGTTAGATTCTATTGTTGTTCTATTTTTTTTCGGATCAATCGACAAAACAGTGGGAGCGGTTGAAACCGGATCAGCAATTGTTGGTTTGATGTCCGCTTGAACCGGAATTGGTTCGTTACGAAAAACTGGTTTCGTTGTTCGATTACTGTTTACGGAAGGAGTATTTGACGGCTGAAGATCATTCATTGGAAGTACGAAAAATAAATTCTTCAACCCCGGTGTTAACGGAACCACCGGAGCTGTATCCGGTGCAAAAATTGAAAAAAGTGTGGGAAACGAAACCAATGGGCGATTTTCGTTTGGAAAATAAACCGTCATTTTACCAAGTCCGGAATCGTCAGGAACCTGGTGCATCAAAGCGTTACGCCACAATTCGTCCGGTCGGAAAACAATTCCATCAGGCTGTAACCGAAAATGAATTGCACAAGCCGTAAACGGAATCATCCGACGCGGCGAATCGAGAATGTCCAACGGTTGCACAATCAGATTAAAACGTTCAATAAACCGTTGAAATAAAATCTTGTCAACAGAACCATCAACAATCTGAAAACATCCCTCCGCCGTAAAAATATTCGTACCAAATGACGCTTGATTTATTTGCAAATCTCGTATTGTTCCTGACACAGCAAACGGTGTGTATTCGTTAGCAAGCGGAACCAAGTTAATATCCTTAAACGAAACATTTTTTAACCGCAGTGTCGGAGGAATTTCCGGATTGCCGGTTTTTTCGATGGAAAATTCGCCGCTAAACCGGCTTCCGTTACCAAAATGCCGGAATGCCGAACAAAATACCGCGGCTAATT
Source organism: Planctomycetaceae bacterium (assembly GCA_031254675.1). Classification (GTDB taxonomy): domain Bacteria; phylum Planctomycetota; class Planctomycetia; order Pirellulales; family Thermoguttaceae; genus WRKP01. The sequence goes on from JAIRTV010000248.1 coordinate 9,139, forward strand.
CGCACGGCACCGGAATCTTTCCCGTCCGTAACATCATCTCAACTCCGTTTGCTTGACGCGATTGAATGATGGAAAACCGTTGTGTTTCCAATTCGGAAAATTCCGGAATTTGAAATTCCCACTCTGATCGGATTTCATTTTTTGTCCGATAAAGATTGCCGCGAATAAACCGAAACCTGTCCGGTTTTTCGTCCGGTCGCTTTTTGCTGTAAACGCTGAAAACTCCGACATTTTCAAAAACAAACTGAACCGGTGTTGCCGACAAGAACGGAAATCTTGCCAAAATTTTTTCAAGTACATCACGAACCGTAACCGCCGAATCGGAATCATGGTCAAACGTCAAAACGGAATCCGGTACAAAAATTTGTTGAAATCCGTTTGGTCGAACCGGTATCGTCGGCATGGTCAACGGAAAAGATTGATTGTCCGAACGAGAAGAAATCGTTTCAATGCCAGGAAAAAATTTATCGAAGTTTTCCGAAACAATATATTGACAATCAATTTCCGGTGCGAAAAAAATTGTTTTTGCCGAAAAAGAATCGAGCAACCGAACATTTTTCAACCGTGTACAATATAACGAACGATATTCAACCGCATCAATTTTCCATGTCAACCCCGTTTGAACCGCAGCATTGTATTCAAATTTCCGTGCGTTCGCCGGAATTTTGCGCAACACAATTACACCAAGAATCCCCAGTGTCAGCAAAGGACCCAGTATAAAAAAAAGTAAAAGCGAAATCATTCGCCGTGTCTGATCATGTAAAGCCACGTTATTGTTACACGTTATTATCACACATTCTTGTGGATAGATTCATTACACTTTGAAATTCGGTTTTTATTTTTATAACTCACAATAGATTATTTACAATTCACAATAGATTAGACCTTTTCTCCAAATTTTTTGTAGTGTTAATTCGTGATTTGTGATAGCACAGATGAAAATTGTCCGAATGTGGTGTGTTTTTTCTTTCCACTTGTACCCAATCTTTTTGTTTTTTTAGGCGTTCTACTGGATGTTCGGTCAGCTCCACAGCAATCGTTTGGTACGACGAATCAGGATGTTGGAGGATTTTTTTGTCTTGCAGGCAAAAGGTACCGTCTTGGAGAAGAGCATTTTCCGTCCAGACAATTTCATCGAGAATAGGACAGACAACCGTACTGACAACTGTGTTGTATTCATAAGCAAGGTGTTCCATCGTCCGATATTCACGCCAATATTGGAGCGTCCCAAGGAATTGATTCTCCAAAGGAATACGGCTAGGGCGTCCGCCAAACTGGTAACGCTCAACATCGGCAACACGGAGAATCGCCAGCAATTGGAAAAATATTGACTTCAATTGGAAAAATATTGACTTCGACACGCCAGCAAACTTTTTGAATTGATGATGACTTTGCGTAAGAGTTTTGGTCACTCCGGGAGAATACATAACAAGGAAAAAATCGGTTAAAAATAAAAAGGAAGAATTATAGAGAAAACACTTTGTGAAGAATAACAAGAGAACGAAAAAGACACAAGAGCAATTAGAAAAAAATAAAATAAAGTTAGCGAAAAGGTCTAATCATCACCAAAATAAGTATTAAAGTGAAATCTCTTGCGTTAGGGAGAGATTAAAGAAAATGTCTAATAATGACCCCAAAAAATTTTTTTATTTTCCGGCTTGACAAGTGCCGATGAATCGTGTAATATTTTGAACATAATAAATTCCGTTTTTAAATTTTAACATTTGGAGACCATTTTTCTATTTGAAGAATAAATTACCCGAATTTTTGTTCGGGTATTAACAATATCGAGTACGTCAACAGTTGTAAAAATCGCTTAGGCGATCTGTAATTTTCTACAAGACTAACGGATTTTCCGTGTAGAAAATTACCGTAGAATTGAAAAGTTGCGTGTCTCCCGCTAGGGGAGCGTCGCGTTCAATTCTATAGGTATAATTCAGTGTTACATTTTAAACATGTAACACACCATTTTAGTCGGTGGGAATGAACCTAATTTTTACAACCGTGTCGCTCCTAATCTGAGAGCGATATTTCTGTTGCCGTTTCT
>JAIRTV010000287.1 GCA_031254675.1 Planctomycetaceae bacterium
CAATCAAGGAGTCTCTTGAAATCGCCAACATGTTCTACTACGATGAATCCTTTCCGATTTTGGTGATAATTTGTTCGATTTGAGACATCAGTAATCATCAAAATAATCTGTTGCGAACACCTAAAATGTTGATATTGCAACAAAATTAATAAACACTTCAAAATCAGATTTTCGATACAATTTTTTATTGAAATAATTCATGACCTACTTTATAATCAATAATTTACATCAATTCCTGCCCCCAGTGAACAACGCCGTTTTGAGGAGTGAACCTGGCAGTGAACAGCCACTTATATGTTTTTGTAAGTCTTTATAATAAAAAGGTTTACGCCGAACCTGAAAGGAAAGGTTGTCCACCTGAGAAGAAAGGTTGATTCCTGTCTTAGGGAAGGGTTGGAGAAAAGGTCTAATCATTCCGCGGAATTTTTTGTATTCGATTATCGGGAGAAGATCGCAATTTCTGCCGGAGGATATGATTTAACTTTATTCGGTAACGGCTTGACGGGAAGAAGATCAAAATTAAATCGATTGTCGGATTCTATCACGAATAGCGAACCAATTGGTGCGGAATCGGAAAGAATTTGAAGCATTTCGAGCATTTCCGTTTGACGGTGGACATAAAAATCGTAAGGCGGAGAGCAAAAAACAAGCCAAGAATTTTTATCGGTCGGCGGATATTCATTCGGATTTTTTGCCCAGAAGAAGGCGTCGGTTTTTCGGAGGTGGCAGATTGTTTGTAAGTCCAACGATTCGAGATTTTTCCGAAGCAACGCTGCGGTTGGAAAATGGAGTTCGATGATGGTTGCCGAAACCGCCCCGCGACTGATTGCCTCAATAGCCAACGCTCCCGTTCCACCGAAAAGATCAATCACATGACAACCCCGAACCGACGGACCAATCAAATTAAACACCGCCTCCCGAACTCGATCTTTCATTGGTCGAACCCGATTGTCGCCGATATACTGTAACTTACTCCCACGAAATTTCCCTCCAATAACCCGTAAACCAAGCGGTTCTTTAGAGAATGATTCACTACCGATTGAATTATTTTTTTTGGTCGGTTTTCCGGTGGATGATGAAGTTAAGGAAGAAGTCGGAGATTCCGGCGGAAACGCGGACGGAATGAAATTTCCACAATTATTCTTGTCAATTTCAAAACAGGTCTCTTCCTGATTATGGCGATTGTGTTTTTTCACTTTTTTCATAGGAATCTCTAAACTCGTCAATATCTTCGTTTTTTTAATTGTATTGGTTGGGCGTTTACCGTATCACCGTGATAGTTATTCGTAATCTTAATCTTATTCCAGCATAAAACTTTTGATAACATCCGGCGGAGCGGGACCGTAAGTGAGGGGTTCCATCGAATTACTTGCCCGCCCCTGCGACAAACCACGAATCGCCGATGTATAACCAAATAAATTCGCCAACGGTGCTTCCGCTTCAATAATTGTTAGATGTCCACGTACTTCTGTTTGCGTGACAATACCACGACGTTGTTGTAAATCGCTGACAATATCACCAACATAATCATCCGGTGTCGAAATTTCCAATTTCATAATCGGTTCCAGCAACACAATACCCGCCTCACGCAATCCTTTATGAAATGCGTCGGAAACCGCAATACGGAAAGCGGTTTCTGTTGATTCCGATTCACTGATTTGGGCGTTCAACAAGGTCATTTTGACATTCATCAGGGGAAAACCAAGTTGCCCACCACCCAAACTTTCTTCACGAATTGATTCGAGAGCGGTTTGTTTGTAGAGCCGGTCGAAGTTTTCCTCCGAATATTCCGACGCAATTTCAACCGCTCCCTGACGATCATGATCGGAATTGCTCAACGGTTCAAGCCGAAGCCGTAATTCCGCCCAATGTTTTTGTCCACCGAGATTTCTATTGCATATTCCTTGTACTTCTACGGCACGTTGAATTGATTCACGGTAACTCACACGCGGGTTATGAACTCGAACATTGACTTTGTATTCACGCAACAACCGGTGTTTAATCACTTCAAGATGCAATTCCCCCATACCACTAATAAGCATTTGACTCGTTTCGTCGTTTTCGTGAACACGAAATGTCGGGTCTTGGCGTTTCATCATATCAAGCACTTGCTTTAATTTTTTGTACTCTTCCGCCGAATTCGGTTCAATCGCCATGGACACCACTGTTTCAGGAAAAACAATTGATTCCAGCAAAATCGGATGTTTGACATCGCAAAGCGTGTCGCCTGTTACGGAGAAACGCAAACCAATAACTCCGCAAATATCACCGGCGGAAACTTCGGTAATTTGTTCCCGACGATCCGCTTGAATACGCCATAGTTGCGGTACATTTTCTTTTTTATCTTCGCGGGGATTCAAGACACGGCTATTTTGTTTTAGCGTACCGGAATAAATTCGAATATAATGCAAATCGCCATGTTTATCGGCTTGAATTTTGAAAATCAGTCCGCAGAACGGTTCATTGAGATCGGCTTTGCGGGACAATTCGGGACAATCAGGACGAGTTGGGTCTTGTCCTTGCACGTCGGGAATATCAAGCGGTGCCGGCAAATAATTATTGATGGCATCCATAACCGGTTGCACTCCGATTCCGTCCAACGCCGAACCACATAACACCGGAACCACCATATCATTGATTGTTGCGGCACGCAAAACCCCATGAATCATTTCGTCGGAAATTTCCTCTTCGGCAAGAAGTATTTCGGTCAACTCATCACTGTACATTGACAAATCGTCAAGCATTTGACTACGCCATTCAATCGCTTCGTCCTGTAAGTCGTCAGGAATTTCGGTTGCGGTAACCTGTGAACCGTTATCACCGGAAAACGTAAGCATTTTCATCGTGATCAGGTCAATTGTTGCACGAAATGCTTCGGGAATATGCGGTGGTCCGGCACCAACAGGAATTGCTACAACAATTGGTTTTGCGCCGAGTCGATTTTTGATTTGATTGAGGGTTCGGTAAAAGTCAGCGCCTTCGCGATCCATTTTGTTAATGAATGCAATTCGTGGGACGTGATATTTATTTGCTTGTCGCCAAACGGTTTCACTTTGTGCTTCGACTCCTTCCCGTGCGCTAAAAACAACAACTCCACCATCAAGTACACGCAATGATCGTTCAACTTCGGCGGTGAAATCGACATGACCTGGGGTATCGATAAGATTGAAGGTATGATTTTTCCAGTCGAATGTTACGGCGGCGGCTTGAATAGTGATGCCGCGTTCTTGTTCTTCGGGGTCGTAATCGGTAACAGTTGTTCCTTGATCGACCATACCAACCTTGTGAACAAAATTTGAATAATAGAGCATTCGTTCCGTAACCGTTGTTTTACCGGCATCAATATGGGCAATAATCCCAATATTTCGTATGTGTTTGATATTGCGTGACATA
>JAIRTV010000313.1 GCA_031254675.1 Planctomycetaceae bacterium
GGACATTCACGAGGAACGCGGGGACATTCACGAGATACGCGGGGACATTCACGAGGAACTCTGGGACATTCAAGAGTTACGCGGGGACATTAACGAGGAAATTGGGTCCATTCACGAGGAACGATTGGTCGTACACGAGGAACACGGGAACATTCACGAGGAACGCGGGGACATTCACGAGAGACGCGGGGACATTCACGAGGAACGCGGGGATATTCACGAGGAACGCGGGGACATTCACGAGGAACGCGGGGACGTTCACGAGAGACGCGGGGACATTCACGAGGAACGCGGGGACATTCACGAGGAACGCGGGGACATTCACGAGAAACGCGGGGACATTCACGAGAAACGCGGGGACATTCACGAGGAACGCGGGGGCATTCCCCAATAGCTATTGCAATGTAATAATTAACGGAGTAAAATATCCAAACATTTTGGGGCGATTCCCAACGATTTTTACATTGAAAAAGGAGAACACGGTATGGCAAGCAAGGATTATTTACCGCGTCAAGACAACGCACTTTTGGTCTGGGCGAGCAATTTTGTGACCAGCCTCAAGAAAATTTCCACGCAAATTCAATTTCCAGATGATCTTTGTGACCATCTGGAAACATTGAGCGCTGATTTTGGTCAAAAATTGCAACTTGCGGAGGCGCCCGATACTCGCACCAAAGCCGCAGTCCAACGTAAAAACGACGCACGGAAAATTTTGGAGCGGACATTGCGTCAGTCGATTCGCGAATATCTTGCCCATAACCATTTTCTCACGAACCCTCAACGTGAAAATCTTCAGTTGCCTATTTACAAAACCACCCGAACTCATGCTCCAATTGCCGACACTTACCCTCACATCCAAATCGATAGCGGAACAATTCGGCGATTGATTATTTATTTCCACGACCAATCCCCTCACAAATCCAAAGCCAAACCCGCCGGACAACACGGTGTCGAAATTCGTTGGATGATTAGCGATGTTCCGATTGTAAACCTTGAGGAACTCAAAAATTCGTCTATTTGCACCAAACCTCCATTTATGTTGGAGTTTAAGGAACACGATCGCGGCAAGCTTGTCTATTTTTGTTTGCGTTGGGAAAACACCCGCGGCGAAAAAGGACCTTGGAGCGAACTCGAAACCGCTTTTATCCCTTAACCTATCACCAAAATCCCCCGAGAAATGGATAGTGAATAGTTAGTAGTGAATAGTGAATAGTTGAGATGCCGCAAGCGGAATTATTACCATTTTGGCAATAATTCCGCTTGCGAACTATTCACTACTAACTATTCACTAAAAGGTGGGCAATGTTTCGCCAAAACATTGCAAGCCCCTTGGAAGTTTGAGTCATTAAGAAATAGAACACGGAACACACAGAAGACACGGAAAAAGAACAGAATAGAAAAAACCTTTTCCCAACAAACCCGATTGACATTCTTACTTTTTAGCATTAAATTCGTGATAATATTGTTCTGCTGAATACTTTACTATTTTGCCGAACACTTGATAGACGGTTACGTTCATTCATTCTTGGTCACAGTAGATGAGTTCAAAATGACAAAATACGCAATTATTATTCCCGATGGTTGTGCGGATTGGGCGATTGAATCGCTTGGCGGGCAAACTCCCATGCAAGCAGCACGAACTCCCAATCTAGACGCTTTGGCAAAAACCGGAATTGTCGGACGAAGCCAGAATGTCCCCGCCGGAATGCCGCCCGGCTCCGACGTAGCAACTCTCGGACTCTTAGGATACAACCCCTCACAATACTACACCGGTCGCGCTCCCCTCGAAGCCGCCGCACAAGGAATCGAATTGCAAATAAACGATTGGGCAATTCGATGCAATCTCGTTACTATTGAAAACGACATCATGAAAAGTTTTACCGCCGGACATGTCTCGTCCAGCGAAGCCAAAACACTCATCAATACTCTCAATAACGAAATCGCCCCCAATTCGCCAATCAAAATTCAGTTTTATTCCGGCGTCAGTTATCGAAATCTTGTCGTCGCACAAGATCAAGTCCCATTGTCCAAAAACACCAAAACTTATCCGCCACACGATTATACTGATCAAAAAATCGACTCTGTTTTACCGTCAGGAGACGGAAGTTCGTTTCTTCGCAACCTCATGGACGCAAGCCGCCAAATTTTCGAAAAACACCCCGTCAATCAACAACGAATCGACGCAGGAAAATTACCGGCAACGCAAATCTGGCTCTGGGGAATCGGGCAAAAACCACAACTACCCCCGTTCGCCAACCGCTTTACGTCAACTCCAATTCACGGCGCAATGATTACAGCAGTTGACTTGTTGCGTGGAATTGCGTCATTGATCGGTTGGGATATTGTTGATGTTCCCGGTATTACCGGATATGTGGATACCGATTTTGCCGCCAAAGGAAATTATGCCGCCAAAACTCTTAACGATCACGATCTTGTGTGTGTCCACGTCGAAGCAACCGACGAAGCAGGACACGAAGGAAATGTCGAAAAAAAAATCAAAGCATTCGAAGATATTGATGCGTTGGTGATTCCACCAGTTCTCGAAGCCTTGAAATCGCATGGAGATTGGAGGTTGTTCGTCTCGCCCGACCACCCCACTCCCACCACCATCAAAACACATACCGCCGACTTCGTGCCTTGGCTCTTGGCAGGAAATGACCTTGTCGGATCAAACTCATCAAGTTATAATGAAGAAACCGCTCGACATTCCCGTTTCCGTTATGATAACGGTTGGGAAATGATCAAACAACTGTTTATCCGCCAATAATAGACTCGTCTCTTTGAATACCACAAAATTCAACCGCATCATTACAATATTCATAACACGATTCAGAACAAAATTCAGAACAAGATTCGTAACGATTCAGAACGTGTTAAGTTGAGATTGTGTACACAATGTTGCTGCGGTGCTATGAAAAATTTTGCTGTCATAAAAATTATTTTTTTGAACAAAAACTCTCAATATGAAACGTTTTTCTATTTTCGTTATTGTCTTAATATTTTGTGTGTTTTTTATTTCAACAATGTCGTTTGCCGAAACCGATGAGCGAAAACGGTTGGAACATCTTCAGAAAATCGTGAATGACAATATCGGAATTGTTGACAAAAATATGAGTCTGGACTCGTTGCAAGAACTCGGTAAAAAACGACTTCCAAAAGAAAATGTTGAAGCGGCAAAAGCTGTGTTTGAAGCGGCGGAAAAAATTCTTGAGGCAAAAAATATTTCAGAAGAATTTCGTATCTGGACATTAAAACGTCAAGCTTTTGTGTTAATTCTTTTGGCTTACGAAGAAACACCTCGCTTTTTACCGCGTCTGTTTAAGATTGTTGATGAATTGGATGGCAAAAAAGAGTACGAAATTCTTCTCAAAGAGGCGGAACGACATATTTTATTGATTAGTTCGGTGTTGGCGGTGAATCCGAATATTGATCGGAAAATGGTGATTGATCTTAAATCGTTGGCGGAACGCATGCTGCTTTTTGCAAGAGAATATCCGGGACCTCAAGCGGATTTTTTAATTGAACAATTATTCTTCCGAATTGCTCAACTTCCGCAACTCAGTCAACGTGATAAACGAATTGCGATTCTTGCGCCGATTTTTATACCGTATTTTATCGAAACAAACCGCAAAACCGCCGCGCAATTTCTCATGACGAATGCACGTCGTGCGTTGCTTCCGGGACACCCGATGTTGATTATGGGTTTTGATCTGGAAGGCAAACCATTCAATCCGGAACAACTCAAAGATAAGGTTGTGTTGGTTCAGTTTTGGGGAACATGGTGTCCTCATTGTAAGGAAGAAATGCCAAATTTGATCGATTTGTACGAAAAATATCATTCAAAGGGTTTTGAAATTATTGGCGTTAACACGGCAGTCAAAGGCGATGAACGTATCGAAAAAGTCAAGCAATTTCTAGCAACAACAACTTTCGGCAGTAAAAGAAAAACGATTCCATGGGTGATTTTGCACGAAGGAATTGCGGCGGCGCAAAACAAAAATACGATTACGAAATATTATGGGATTGACGAATTGCCGGTACTGATGTTGATTTCTCGTAACGGTACGGTGTTAAAACTTCATCCGATGCCGAGTACATTGGACGCGGAAATCAATTTGGCGTTGAATGCGGTTGAGCTAACCGAAGAGGAACAATCAATGGCTGATTCCGCACGACAAAAACAAGAAGCGGAAATCGATCTGGAAATTCAGGAACAACTCAAATTACTGGAAAAGAAATAAACCAAATAGAATTCGCAATCAACTAAAAACAAGACACTCACAACAACCAATTATTTTGTTTCTATTATTCTGTTTTTAATTTTTGTTTTAATTTATGAAAAGAGCAACTTATAAGGATTCTGGTGTTGATTTGGAGATTTATGCGGAATCGATGTCTCGGTTACCGAAATTGGCGGCACAAACATTTTCCAACCGTGTCTTGCAACTTGACGGCGGTTTTGCCGGACTTTTTCAGTTGAATAGCGAGCAAATTCGATATAAAAATCCTGTTCTGATTAGTTGTACGGATGGAGTTGGGACGAAACTCAAGATTGCTTGTCTTGCCGGCAATCATCGTACGGTGGGAATTGATCTGGTGGCAATGAGTGTGAATGATGCGGTTTGTTGTGGTGCGGAACCGTTGTTTTTTCTCGATTACGTCGCCATGCCGAAAGATGATCCCGATTTATTGGAGCAAATAGTTTGCGGTATTGTTGCGGGTTGTCGCCAAAGCGGTTGTGCGTTATTGGGCGGCGAAACGGCAATTATGTCCGATCTCTATCAGGTTGGCGAATACGATTTGGCAGGATTTTGTGTTGGGGTTGCGGAACGCGACAATATCATCGACGGACATTCTATTCAAGCCGGCGATGTGTTAATTGGCGTCGAATCCGCCGGATTGCATTCTAACGGTTTCAGTTTGGTCAGAAAAATCGTTTTCGAAATGGCGCAATTCGGAATTAACGATATTGTGCCGGAGTTCGGTCAATCGGTTGGCGAGATTCTGTTGACGCCAACACGAATTTATGTTGAATGTGTCCGAAAACTTCTGGCAACATTCGGGGCAAACGACGGAATTCACGGTATTGCCCACATCACCGGCGGAGGACTCGAAGAAAACCTCAACCGCATTCTGCCCCAAAACAGAAAACTGAAAATCAATCCGTGTTGGGAAATTCCATCCGTTTTTACGTGGCTACAAAAACTTGGAAACGTTGATCCCGACGAAATGAACCGCGTGTTCAATATGGGGATTGGTCTTGTGTTGGTTGTCCGTTCTGATCTTGCGGAAACCATTCAAAACTCCATCGAATTCCGAACATGGAACATCGGAGTCATTCAGTAGTTGTTGACCATAAAGAACAACTCAATCATAAGGAAAAGGATGGAATAGGACGAAACATCGCCCACCAAATAGACGTCGGCGATAGCCGACTAGCTCCAGTGTTCGGCTGGCAATTTGGTTTGGAATCTGATTGCCAGCTCAACACAGGGTCAGAATTGCCTTGCGGCAATGCAACCGTGGGTGAAAGCCCTTCGGCGAAAGGTTGCCGCTTGGTTTAGTGGTGGTGGGGCAATTTTTCCAGCCATACCCTTTTTACAATTAGCTCATCCACAACAATAAACTTTTATAGTTATGAAAGCAATCAAACCCAAACTAGTTTATGTTAAGCAAAAATATATTAAAATATGGCCCTATATTTTAGCCCAAAAACTAGATCAAAATGCAACAGTATCTTTTATACAACGAGATGATGTGGTTATTGAGGTCATTGATTTTAAAAATCCATCCTATCAACATTATTTCCCATCAATTATTGATGGTGAAAATCGAATTTATGTCCTTGTAAAATATGATACAGGAAGTATTGAATTTCTTTGGCGAACGGTGTCCTTAAATCAGTTTGAAATGATTTTTTGGTATTATGAAAATGGCACTACACCGAATACATTAGTAAAGGAATTATTTGATGAGTTTTTGGATGAGATTAGTTATATTAAAAAAAATAATAAAAAGGATATGGATAGGTGTATTTGTTCTATACTGAAATTCGTTTCTAAATTTATATGCAAAATTTTTTCCTGAAAAACAAAAAAGTTGCAGAAATATAATAAAAAAGGAGTGTTTGTCCAAGATATAAACTAACCTCCCAGTATTAGCCAACTTTGAAATAGCCTAAAATTACCAGTATAATAATAAAATTTAGGATAATTTTTAGGCAGAGTTACAAAACATGAAGCGAATTATCGCTTCTGTAATATTCAAAAAACGATAAAATTGTTCAAAATTCTGTTATTATATCAATAATTTTAAGTCATTTCAAATCTTTCGGACAAGCGCAGTACTCACTAAAATTTCGTAAACCCTTTGTAATGTGAATGTTCTCTTATAGGCTTAATGAGGAAGGAATTATCTGAATTTTCTTTTACTTCACATAATTCACCTCCAAGGTATATTATATGACTAGACATACTTAAGAT
>JAIRTV010000319.1 GCA_031254675.1 Planctomycetaceae bacterium
CCCCCTATCCGTAATAAACTATCAATTAAATTTCCCCCCCCCCCCCCTGATTTACGTAGCTTGTCCATTTTAACATTTGGCTTTTCGCAAAAAATATTGCCAAAAAACCGACAACACATTTCACTAAATTTTCCATCGTTATTCTCCTTATTTTCTAAGGTTTTATAAAATTGATCGCGAAACGCTTGCCGAAACACAGCAAAATAAACGCAACACGATCAAACGAAGAACTGAGTTTATACGGAATCAAGAAAAATGTCAAGTGGTGTTTTTAGCTTTTTAAAAGTTTTTTGTAATTCAGTGGAATTTTTGTTAAAAGATAAATCATTCAAGATCCGACAAATGTGTGTACTTTCATTTATGGAAAAAAGTAAAGATTTTGTAACAGTTCACGTTATTTTGTGTATGTGCGTGAACGTTAAGGCGATTTTTTAGAAATGGAATGCCCGTCTCAATAAACCGAAAATAATCTGCGCTTGCTCGGAATTAATACGCCTAAGTTCGGTGTTTTCTCTTTCCAATCGCCATATCTTCGACTCAATACTTTCAGGTAGGATTGTCATAACCGGATTAGGCAATTCACAAAAAAACACGCAAGAGAGAAAATTACCGTGAACGCTTATTTGGCACGGAATTGTAAAATCGTAAAAACAACTCATATCATTTGCCAAATTTCGCCGATTTAACCCATAACTAATTCAAAAAACACTCTAAGGAAATACAAAAATATACTTTACGCAAAAAATTCTTTTTCTCTTTTCGACGAACAATTCAGCTGAAAATTATTTTCTAAAACGAATTTCTTGAACACTTACAATTTTTTACTACACGAGAATGAATTATGTTGCGTCGATTTCTTAGTTGGTCGATTTCTAATTCGCCGGCAATGAATGTTCTAATGATTGCTATTATTATCATTGGGATTATTTGTGGTTTCCGTCTTCGGCGTGAGACATTTCCTGAGTTTGACATTGAAAATATTATTATTTCCGTGCCTTACCCGGGCGCAACTCCCGAAGAAGTTGAGAATGGAATCTGTCAGAAAATTGAGGAAGCCTTACAGTCGTTGGAAGGGACTCGGAAAATAACCTCCTCCGCCAGCGAAGGGAACGCCATGGTTATGATCGAACTCCGAAGCGATGTTAAAAATATTGACCGCGTGTTGAACGAAGTGAAAGATGCTGTTGACCGGATCACACCGCAATTGCCGGAACTGATCGAACAACCAACCGTACAACGACTCAAAGTTCAGGAAACGGTTATTTCCATTGGAGTTCTCGGTCCCGAAGATCATTCCGAAGAAGCCGCCCTCGCCCTACGGCAAGTCGCCGAAGATTTACGCGATGAATTATTACAATATTCACGCATTTCGTTAGTCAATCTCGTTGGCACAAAAAATTATCAGATTGATATCGAAATTCCCGAACAAACGCTTCGTGCTTATCATTTGACATTGGATCAAGCCGCACACCGTGTTCGGTCGGAAAATATTCAAACGCCGGGCGGAACAATTCGCGCTCCTTCCCAAGAAATAAACGTCCGAACCGATAATCGACGTTACGACGGTCAAGGAATAGGGGAATTGCCGTTTATTACGGCGCGTGACGGTACGGTGATTAAGTTGAATGAAATTGCTCATATTCGCGATGAATTTACGGACGGTGCTGCGTTGGCAACTGTTTACACGCCACCACCAACCGGAATCCCCAATGATATGGCGTCGATTGCCGGAAGACGTGTGATCAGTCTCGATGTGTTACGCAACCGAAACGAAGACCTGTTGGCAATGGTTGATCAAGTGTACGACTTCATCGAAAAGAAAAATCACAATGGCTCTTTACCGGAAGGTTACTCACTCATTTCGTGGGGCGACCACTCCATCGAAGTTCGCGACCGACTACAACTCTTAGCCGAAAACGGAATTCAAGGTTTACTCATCGTTATGATCATTTTGGCGTTGTTTCTGGAATTGAAACTCGCTATTTGGGTGGCATTGGGAATTCCATTCGCTATCTGCGCCACCGCCTTTTGGCTTTACATCTCCGGTTTCACCCTCAATATGGTCTCAACCTTCGGAATTATTATGGGGTTGGGAATTGTCGTGGACGATTCAATTGTCGCCGGAGAAAATATTTACGCTCACCGTAAACGTGGGAAAAATTATCTGAATGCCGCCATTGATGGAATTACCGAAGTGTTCCCGTCAATCTTCGCATCCGTATTAACCACCGTCATTGCGTTTCTTCCGCTATTGTACATTTCAGGAATGTTGGGGAAAATTTTCTACAGTGTTCCGGTTGTTATGATTGTCATGCTTGCCGCTTCTCTCGGCGAATGCGCTGCGATTCTTCCGTGCCATCTCGCTCATCCCAAAAATTTGTTCCTGCAAATAATCAGCGGTTATCTTTACATTTTCCAATGGCTTCTGATTCCGTTGCGTTGGTTGAACCGTTACACCGATAAAACGTTGGATCGCATTATCCGGTATCTCTACAAACCCTCTATTATTTGGGTGTTGCGTAATCGTGGTGTTTTTATGGTGGGTTGCCTTTGCACGTTTGCGTTAACACTTGCGATGATTGTTTCGGGGACAATTCCGTTTGTGATTTTTCCCAAAATGGACGGCAACGATATTGTGGTAACTCTTTCGTTTCCCAATGGAACACCGGAAGAAGTTACCGACCATTGGACGCGACATCTTGAGCAATCGTTTTGGAAAGTTGCCAAAGAATACGAAGACGCCGGAACACCGGTTGCGATTCGGTCAATCCGCCTGGTAGGAATGTCTATCGAAGTGGACGGTAATACGATTGCCGGTTTAGCGGGCGGCGGCAACAGTTATCAGGGGAGTGTGCATATTGAGTTAATTGACGGCAACAAGCGGAAAATTAGTAGTATGGAGATTGCGAATCGTTGGCGTGAAGTTACCGGTGTTGTTCCGGGTGCCGACGAATTGACATTCGACACGCAACCGTTTGGACCTCCGGGCGGGGCGATTGAATTTCTTCTGACCGCCAAATCGAGTAACGCCGAACAGTTGGAAGCCGCGGTGGAAGAATGTAAGACGTATCTTTCTTCGATTGACGGAACACAAGATATTACCGACAGTGACATGCCGGGCAAGTACGAATTTCGTTTAACTATCAAAGACAATGCGAAAGCAACAGGGTTGCACCCGGAAGATTTGGCGGAGGTGATTCGGGCAACTTATTACGGTGCGGAAGTACAACGTCTTCAACGTGGTCGGCATGAAGTCAAGGTCATGGTTTGTTATCCGCGTGAGGATCGGCGTTCTCTTGGGGATTTTAACGAGATTCGTATTCGCACGGCAACCGGCGAATATCCAATTACGGAGTTGGCGAATATTGAAGTTGTTCGCGGTTACACAACAATCACGCGGCATAATCAACAACGTTCGATTACGGTTTCGGCTGATGTGGACGAAAGTCGGTTAAATGCTCGGGATGTGATTACCAATTTGAAATCGGAACTCTATCCGAAATTGCAGGCAAAATATCCCGAAGTAACCGTAATATGGGAAGGACACGAAGAAGAAATGAATGAAGCAACAGAAAGTTTGGTAATGGGATTTGGTTTGGCAATGTGTGCGATGTTTACAGTCTTGACAATTCAATTCCGGTCTTACTTCCAACCGCTGATTATTATGGCGATTATTCCGTTTGGTCTTACGGGGGCGGTTGCGGCGCATTTCTTGTTTGGCGAACCGTTGACGTTGTTTAGTTACTTTGGACTTGTGGCGTTGAGCGGAATTATTGTCAATGATTCGATTGTGATGATTGATTTTATTAACCGAAAAATCCACGAAGGCACCGCAATTCGGGAGACATTGGTCACGGTGGGGCAAAACCGGTTTCGTCCGATCGTGCTAACTTCCGTAACAACGATCGGGGGTTTATTGCCGATTGTGTTGGAAACTTCATTTCAAGCGAAAATGATTATTCCGACCGCGTTAAGTATTGCGGGTGGTGTGGCGTTTGCATTGGTGTTGGTGCTGTATCTCGTGCCGGTTTTGTATTCGTACTACGCCGACCTCTGCACAAAAAAATATGGTCAAAATTCCTAAATAATAGGCTTAGAATATTTCGCGGCAAACGTTCATTCGTCTTTTCTCTAACTCTTCCCCAAGAAAAAAGTCAACCTTTCTCTCTGAAAGTGCCTCCATTTTTCTGGTTTTGTCGGCAACTAAC
>JAIRTV010000466.1 GCA_031254675.1 Planctomycetaceae bacterium
TTGTTGCAAAAAATATCGCCTGTAAATTGACGTGTTGTTTCCAATAATTTGTTACGCCAAGTTTCGTCATCCATGGGCGTTCGCGAAAAACCAACAATACGAATTGGTTCCGGCAAACGTTTTTTACGAAACAAATTGTACAAAGCCGGAATTAATTTACGGCTTGTCAAATCGCCGGACGCTCCGAAAATCGTTAAAGAATACATTCTTTCCTCTTGGTCGATGAAAAACAGAAAATGGGAACAATTGAACCGCTCAACTATTTCGACTTTCGATCTTTCAATGTACAAAATATAAGAAGCGTAATTTGAAATAGGTTATAATGATAATAATATATCAGTGGAAATTTTATTTGAAATACCCAAAAGAGGATAATCAAAAAGTAGGCAATATTTTGCCGAAAGGCTTTCACTTCGGGTTGATCTTTTAACGAAAATTCTCCTAAATAATTACCTCAAAAAATTTTCCATTTTTGGCTCGACATGTGTCGGTCAATCGTATAATATTTTGAACATCATGATTTTTGTTTTTAAATTCGGCATTTAGAAACCAAATTATATTTTTAAGAATAAACTGCCCGAATTTTCATTCGGGCAGCCAAAAATAATCGAACACATCAACTGTTATCAAATCGCTTCAGCAAACCGTAATTTTCTACAAGACCAACGGATTTTCCGTGCAAAAAAATTACTGTGACTCAATAAAGTTGCGTGTCTCTGTGGGAGCGCCGCGTGTATTACCATTGGGTATAATTCTGCGTTACATTTTTAATACGTAACACATCATTTTCGTCGGTGAGAATAAACCTGTTCTTAATAACTGTGTTGTTCCTAATTTTGGTCGAAATATTTTCACTAAGGATTGTATCGGATAATGTTAGCGTCCAGAACTTTTCTGATGCGTTCTTGCAACGATAAAAGATGTGTACGCGATGCCGTATCCAATTTTGCCTTACCAGTCAACAACGCCTGAATAGTTGACGATAAACTCGTTAATTGTTGACGCGCAATTGATTGACTCGAAGCCGGAGGTAATTCGCCCAACGAATAGAAAGACAAAATTTGAAAATAAACATCTTGTAACATTCGTTGCGTTAAAGTGATCGCCGGTTTTTTTGCGGTAAATTCGCCTTCTTTAATCGTTTCCAATTCCTTGAAAATCGTATCGGTTAATGTTTCAAATAATTCGTCTATTGTGTAAACATCGTCGCCTTCCGCAATACGAAGTTGTGTTTCTTCCAGACGTTCCAATGTCCAAGGATCAATTAATTGAAACAAAATATAGAGACGGGCATGCAGAATCAATTCGCTCAATGTCCAATTTCGGCTACCGTAAACGGCGTAGTTCCAATGTAACCATTTTTCTTCGCCAAACTGATTGTACACCTCAGGCGAAATCTTAAACGAGTCAGCGGCAAATATTGTTTTGCAAAGATACTCCATCGAATCGCGTTGCGTTTTGGCGTCCACAACTTGAATCGGCGGACGACCATTAGGATCGCCGCGATGATCACGATTCACATAAAGTCCGCCAACATTCCGCGCCAAACCATAATTCGCACTGACACGATCAAAAGCCAGCAATAAGAAAAATCGCCCCACATCTTTATAGCTGCCCCCCTCCTTAACCGAACGGTCAAGCAATTCCGGTAACAATTGTTCATACCGTGCGGTTGCGGTTTTGGCGTAATCCAACGGATTCGAACCAAGATCACGGGTTGACGTTAGCGGATCGGAATCTGTTACCCAAATATCCTCGTCGGTTGCAAAATTCCGACCTTTTTCCGCCTGACGTGCCGCAATCTTTTGAAGTTCCTTCAACTCACCATCTGTTCCACCGGAAATAGTTTTGTAACCGTATTCAATTGCCAGATAATCGTACGGTCCCAACGTGGACATGAAATAATCTCCTTGCGGCTGTCCCTTCGGCGCAACGTTAATCGGTAAATAATCCATCACCGAACCAGCAATTCCAAACTCCTGAGAACGATCCGGCTTGTTGATTTCCTCCAACGTCAGCCAACTACTCGCCTTAAAATTATGACGCAATCCCAACGTGTGTCCCACTTCATGCATCACAAGGTCTTTTATTCCAGCAAGAATAATTCGTTCCAATTTTTCTGCCATTGCTTTTTCTTTTTCCTGTCGGGATGATTTTTTCTTATCTTTTTTATCATCCTTTTTCTCCTCTTTTTTTGAATCGCCGTTTTCTTTCTTTTCGTCTTCTTTTTCAGAATCCTTTTCAGAATCGGCTTTTTCGTCCGTTTTTTCATCGGCTTTATCGGAGTTTTTTTCCTCCTTTTTTTCACTGTTGTCTTTTTCGGATTCTTTTGTTTCGTCCGACTTTTTATCAGATTTTTCATCAGATGTTTTGTCAGCGTCTTCATCTTTACTGTCGTCTTTATTTTCCTCTTTATTGTCCTCTTCTTTTTCCGGTTCTTCCGCTGTCTCATCATCAATTAGTGAAACAGCAAGCGATGCCAGAGCAATTTGTGTTGCTTTGTTTTTCGCATCGGTACAGAAACAACCGTTCAAACCGGAATGGGAATGAGAAACTTTCTGTTGCGCTTCCTCATGCTTTTTATAACGATCCTTGAAAACGGAAACAATATCATGTTTTTTATCCGTTTCAGGAGGAATGAGATCGGCAATAAAATAATCAAATCGGTCTTTCCAGTAATCAATAAAACCAGCATCAATAATAATATCCGCATCAAGAATTTCTCCGGTAAGCGGATTGACATGACTTGGTCCCATTGCAAATCCGGCGTCCGATGTAATCCATCGAATTGTGTTATAATTAATATCTTCCGAATCCCAATTATCCGAGTCGGATTGTTGACGTACTTCAATCGCATTGACAATTCCGATTTTTTCAAACGCTTTATTCCATTCCAAAATTCCTTCACGAACAGCATGACGATATTTGAACGGAACCGTTTTTTCGATCCAAAAAACAATCGGCTTTTTGGGCGGCGAAAGAGTTGCCGACGAATCCGCTTTCTGAATATTCCAACGGTTAATGTAACGGACAAGATGGTCGTCTTTTTCGTTACGTGAGAAATTTTTATGTGTTGTGGTGAAATAACCGATTCGATTATCCGCAAGACGTGAAGAATAACCGGTTGACGGAAGTTTGCTAATCGAATAATGAATCGTAACACCAACACTGTTTGCGTCCGGCGAATCATTGGAACTATAACTACTGCCGTAATAGTAACGATAAACAGAATACGTCGCCGCAACCCGAAATTCAATATTGTTCGGAAAACCTTTGACGTTGTCCCAAGTAGATCGGTCACGAGCAAAAGAACCACCAACATCACGACTAAGTTTGGGAAGATCAGACATGAACACCGTTGCCATATCAATAACATCGCCGCCACCATCGCCGGTTGCAAGAATCGGCAAACTATAGAGAATACTGTCAGAATACGCAACCTCAACAGATTTTGCTTCCGGCGTTCCCGAATCGGCTTTGAACCGGATATTGCGCCGAACAATCTGAATCGAATCGTTGACTTTTCGGAATTGCCAGAGCCAGTCTTCATCGGAATCCTGAAGCGTATAACCGCCAATCGCACTCCAACCGGAACCTTTGGCAATTGCCATCGCAAT
>JAIRTV010000484.1 GCA_031254675.1 Planctomycetaceae bacterium
CGATACGCCACAATCGAATCAATTTGACTCGATGTCTGCCGTTGCGTCTCATTCAAATAGCTGAGAATTGCGCCTGCTGCTCGAATTCCGGGAGTCTCAGTCGGTTTACTCGAAAAACCAAAACCTTCAAGCGTTGATGCTTCAAACTGCTTCAAAAGCAAACCGAGAGCCGTTTGATGTCCAAATGTCCAATCCGGACGCTTTGTCAACTGAGTTTTGAAAAAAAGCGGAATGTCAAAAATTTCTTTATCGCTATAAATTATTTCCGACGGCAAAATTCTCGCAATTTGTTCGGCAACTTGTTTGACGGGAACAGTTGTGGCGAAAAATTCGCCTGTGGACAACTCCACCCAAGCTAATCCAACTTCGAGATTCGGTGTTTTCGGATCCAGACACACTGCCGCTAAAAAATTCGATTGTTTTGGATTTAGTAGAGTTTCTTCCGTAACCGTGCCGGCAGTTACAATCCGCGTAACTTCTCTTTTGACAATACCTTTGGACTTTTTCGAGTCTTCCATTTGCTCACAAACCGCAGCCCGATATCCGGCAGCAATCAATTTCGCAATATAAGAATCGAGTTGGTGGTGAGGAAAACCAGCCATCGGCATTCCGCCAGGTCCCTTTTCACGGCTAGTCAACGCCAAACCAAGAACTTGTGCCGCAATTTTGGCATCTTCGAAAAACATTTCGTAAAAATCACCCATGCGGAAAAGTAATAACGCTTCGGGGCATATTTTTTTTGCCTCGTTATATTGTCGCATCATTGGGCTTAGTGTTCGTGAAGTAGAAGAATGCATAATGAGGAGGAGACTTTGCCCCCGCTTCAAAATTGATCTGGTACAAGTTGACGAAATAAAGTACAATACCGCCAACATTATGAAGAATACTTCACATCAATGTACTGCAAAACAAGAAAAGTATTGCTGTTTATCAATTTGGAATCGAGTATAGAGTCTTAAAATGGGAATTGAAAAATAATGTTTAACGTTTAGTAGTCGGTAGAACCAAAAAATACAGTTCGGAGAAGAAATAAATCAAAAAAAGAAATATAAATAAGATGAAGATGTTAAGAAGAGAAAAAAAACTGTTGATTACCGATATTTTTTTACGAAATACCGTTAATACACAAGGATTAGAAAATTTGACAAGACAGGGAAAATCTGAATGAAGACTGTAGAAAATCTGTTGGAAATAGCGTATGATAGAATTGAAAATAAGAAAAAATAAAGAGAATACCATTTTATCGATTTGCGAATAACACGAAAGTAACATTTTTTTTCTCATTGAATTAGGATGAAAATATGATGAGTTGTGATAAATTTTTGGGAAAGATGAAAAAATAATAGTAAAAAAGATGAGGTAGGGGACTTATTTATTTTGAAATCGTTTGTTATAATCAAATATCTTGTTCAAAGAAGTGTGCAATTTGAGGCGGTTTTGAATAGAAATTGAAATATATCTAATAAGTTAGCGGATAAATTTTGATTGACAATAGGGCGTGCATCTCAATTTTTGGATAAAACGAATGGATTTGTTTTACTAAAGTATTAAGTAGAAAACAGTTCTACGATTTAGAGGAGATAAACGAAAATCTCTTTATAGTGAGTAATTTTTTTAAAAGAATTTTGCATACAGCAATTTAAGGAAAAGCCGATGGGTACAGATTCAGTAAATTATCCT
This sequence comes from Planctomycetaceae bacterium, assembly GCA_031254675.1. Lineage (GTDB taxonomy): Bacteria > Planctomycetota > Planctomycetia > Pirellulales > Thermoguttaceae > WRKP01. The sequence goes on from JAIRTV010000484.1 coordinate 1,681, forward strand.
TTTGTGCAGCGGCGCGGTATGAATCCTAATAGTAGTGGTCCGCCGCCTGGGGTGGAACGCCGTCAGTTTTCGAATTGTTATGATGGTCTTTCGCCGGACGCGCAACAACTTGCCGAAGCGATTGATCAGTACAAATTCCAAAACCGCCGCCGTTTTATTACGTATGAGGAGATGCTTTCTGTGATTAAGTCGTTGGGCTACCACAAATAGCAAGAGCGGAGTAAAGCAATGATAAAACGTAATAGTAAAACTCATGAAATTCGAACGGGGGTTCTTATTCCAAGGCGTCGATGTTTTACGTTGGTATTATTGTTTGTTGCGTTGTTGTTGATATTTTTGGGGAGTTTGACGTCACCGGTAAACAATTCCTATTATTACGTATTGTATTGGACATTTGCGGCGTTTTTTTTGTTTTTATCAATGTTGGCGGGAATTTATGACACGGTGAAAACATACATGGAGATACGTTTTTGGTACGAAACTTCCAAGGGTGAGAATTTGCACGCTGATGCGAGTGAATGTCTGACGGATGGAACAAAAATGGGGTCATAGCTCAGTTGGGAGAGCACCGCGTTTGCAACGCGGGGGTCGTCGGTTCGAGTCCGTCTGGCTCCACTCGATTCTTAAACTCTTTAATAGATTTTTCAAAATGTAAGGCGGCACTTTGAACAAAAGTGTTCGCTTTTTCTATTTGTCGTTATGCAAATTATTTACCGCTTCAAGAAGAATACCTTGTTTCATTTTCAGTAGGTATCGTTCATCATTGCCGGAAGTGTTTAGCGGTTTCTTTGTGAGATAATGTACTAATTCCTCTTCGAGACCTGGTATTTGATCGAACACGATCTGAAGTTGATCATTCGCAATTTTATTATCTTTGCTGTCTTGTTGAATCAACACGGGAACACTACCGTCCTCCATGCTTTGTGATGTAACATCATCAAGAGAAACACCAAACTCTTTTACCAGAAAACGGTTAAGAAGTTGTGTTCTTGCTCCCAGAAATTCATCGGAGGAAATATCCAAGTCGTTTTCAGGGTCAAGACCTCGAATCATTTCCATGATTGCTTTTTGATCTTTAATTCGTTCAACCAATTCCTCGTTACCATTAATAAGTTCGGCTAATTGTTTTTTCTTTGCGTCGTCAATGTTACCCTCAATAATGATGTTTCCGTCTCTATCTTCAACAAAGAAAATCTCTTCTGTTTCATTATCCAATCCAACCTCTTTAAGCAAACCATTAAGAATTTCTGTCAGTTCCTGCGTTTCAGATTCAGAAGATAATTTCAAAGAACCGGAAAGAGTTGCTTCGTTTGCGTTGATCGTATCAAGTTCCAAAAAACGTATCAAATTGTCGGCAGAATCAGGATGATTCGAAAAAAGACGCTGTGTTGTTATTTCATGCGTCTCACGTGTTTTCGATTGTGTTAAATTTTTCGATTCAGAAATTGCC
>JAIRTV010000500.1 GCA_031254675.1 Planctomycetaceae bacterium
GTAACGCACCACTTTTGCTGGTGGGAATAAACCTGTTTTCGTAATCGTGTCGCTCCTATCTGAGAGCGATATTTCTGTTGCCGTTTCTCGGCGTTACGTTTTCCCAACTTTACAACAAAAACAGATTATTTGTTATGTAATCTGTAAAACTTCAATTTCTCATTTTAAAGGAGAAAAACTATGAAAGTACGATCATTTTCTGGATTTACGTTGGTTGAATTACTTGTGGTTATTGCAATTATCGGCGTGCTAATTGCATTACTGTTACCCGCCGTGCAAGCCGCGCGCGAAGCCGCAAGACGAATGCAATGCGCAAATCAAGTCAAACAACTGTCGATTTCGCTACACAATTACCACGATGTCCACCAATCATTTCCGGCAGGAGGAGCATTGTTTCTGGGTTCTAGTTCCCGTTACTCTGCTTTCTTTGCGTTGTTACCGTTCGTCGAACAACAACCGGTTTACGATGCCTATGTGGGAGCACTCCAGGCATCAGTTGCTGCGGGTGTTACGGCTATCGCTCCTTGGATGTCTTCCGGCACCGCAAGTGTGCCTGCGGCTGCCGGTACGATTTTCGATCAAACCACACGGATGCAAATTGGAACATTCCTTTGCCCTTCTGATCCCAATAAACAAAAACCGTCTGCCAATGACCCTGGGCGAATCTCTTATACAATTAGCAGTGGAGATTGGGCAGATGCTGCGGGGGCAGGCGCAGGAACAAGTGCATCAAATCTCAATCCACGTAGTATTTTTATTTACGGTTGTTTTTGGCGAACAATGGCAACAATAACCGACGGAACCAGTAATACCATTGTTTTCAGCGAAAAAGCAATTGGCGGTATTGCCGGTATTCGCAAACTTCGTGGAGGAATTGCTTACGTTTCAGGAAATCCATTGGATGGTCTTCCTACATCCGCAACAACTTGTTCTGTAAACGCTTGTCTTGAAGTGCGTGACAAAGACGAGTTTGGTTCGACTGTAACGGATACAAATTTAGGTGGTTCTAATAATGTTGGAAGATCTTGGCTTGACGGAACGGTAGTTCGCAGTGGATTTTCGACAATTGTTCCGCCGAACAGTCCGAGTTGTGGGGCGCAAGATGGCACAACCGGTTCTGTTCGCGAACATAACAGAGCAATGCCAGCCGCAAGCAGTTATCATTCCGGCGGAGTTCAGGTCGGTTTGGGCGACGGTAGTGTTCGGTTTATTTCAGAAACAATAAACGCCAAAACAACCGGAGGTGTTGATTTTTGTGTTACAAACGGCGAATCACCGTTTGGCGTTTGGGGCGCTTTAGGTTCCGTCAATGGCGGTGAATCGGCAGCTCCTTGATCACCAAAATAATAAATAATCTGTGGTTATTTAAAGCATTATCTTCACAAAATCATCCTTTTCTCAAGGAATCAATTGAACACAGAAAACACGGAAAAATAAAAAAATTCCGTGTCTTCTGTGATTTCTGTGTTCAAATAAAATCGTCCCCAAAATAAGTATTAAAGTGAAATATCTTGTGTTAGGGCAGAGATTAAAGAAATGAATAAAGTCTAATACCTCAAAATGTGAAACAATCAGATTTTTTCTTTCTCATTTCCTTTGAACGAGATGCGGTCAACATGAAACAAAAGAGGTTCTTTGATATCGAAATGAAATTCAATCCATTTAACATGGTCTAATGATGGCGTCCCCGATTCCGAACGATGCCAATTGTCAGAGCCAAGCAATGGTACCGTATAAGGAAACCAATTACTCCGTTTTCGTTTTGCCCAAAATGCCGCGTCCGGACGATATTCAAAATACGATGAACCTTTGCCAATACGAATACAGAAAGACGAAAGCATTGCGGAATTTTCTGAGTGACCCTCGAAAAGAGAAAAAATCAAGGAGTTATATCGCGTCATGTCCCAAGTTGCTTCGTCCGGCGCCGTAATCAAAATCGAACCGTGTTCCGATTGGGGAGCGTCCACTGTACGGCACACCAACAAAACTCCTCCGGTTTGACGTGGTTCTCGCGAAATAACAATATCACGACTCCCTTCAAAAGAAACTTCGGGATAATCCGTCAAATCAACCGATTCGTTCAAAATAGATTGGATAATGTTACGGCGAACCTTTTCCCGACCCGTCCGGTCAAGAAGAATACCAAGACTCATCAAAATACAAATCAAGATCAGAATTGTCGGCGCACTAATCGAAATCAAACGATGATGATCAATCCAACGTTTAATTTTTTGATACGTGGTTTCTTTTTGCGCCGCAACCGGTTCACCGTCAAGCCAACGGCAAAGATCGTCCACTAATTCTGTTGCGGTTTGATAGCGGTCATTGGGTACTTTTGCCATCGCTTTGGCGCAAATTGCTTCCAATCCGGGCGGAATATTGGGTTTAATTTCCGAAGGACGCGGCGGTGAAGCGGCTCGTACTTTATTGAGAACTTCTTGCGTCGAACGCCCCGAAAAAGCGGTTTGTCCCGTTAAAAGATAATAGAGAATCGTTCCAAGACTAAAAACATCCGACATAGGACCCACGGCATTTTCTTCGGGCGAAGCTTGTTCCGGCGACATGAACGCCGGAGTCCCCACAATCGCTCCAACCATTGTCAATTCCGGTCTTGGTTCCGACGAACGCTGCTGAATGACCGACACATACGTTTCATCGTTTTCGGGTACAGCAAACGGTTTGGCAAGCCCCCAATCCATCACCAACGTTTCTCCGTGTTCGCCCAACATAATATTTGCCGGTTTCAGATCACGATGAATTACTCCTTTGTTATGGGCAAACGCCATTGTTTTGCAAATTGAAACCAACCGACGAATTAAATTTAACAATTCCTGACGAGTGGGATTGCGGTGATACGCTTTGATTGCTTCTTGAAGCGTATGCCCTTTGATCAATTTCATGGTGTAATACGGATTTCCGCTTTTATCAAGTCCAAGCGTATGAATAGGAACGATTCCCGGATGTTCCAACTGAGCCGTAATTTCCGCTTCGCCAATAAAACGCCGAACAATTGATTCGTCTTCCGCAACTTCAGGATGTAATTCCTTCAACGCAATATCACGTTTCAAATATTGATCGTAAGCAATCAGGATTCGTCCCATTCCGCCTTTTTGGTGGGTTCGGAGAACGCGGTGAATCCCGTAAGTACCCGAATCATCCGCAATACTCAAGGGAGCCGACGGACGATTAATTGTTTTCATTACTCGCTGGGATAAATCGAGTTCGGAATTTCGCAAACCACTGGCTCGCCTGCCGGAAGAAGAACGCGAACCCGTATCATTGAGATTAGAAATCGGCGGCGAAGAATTAGTTTTCGTTTTCTCTTTACTGGAAAAACCAGCGTTAATCTCAAAATCGTCTTGGGGCTGTTTCTTTTTCTGATCAAAAATCTGCGTTGCTTGATCCATTTGCGCGGTATTTTCGGCAAACGTATCTGTGGAAGAATCCGTCGAAGAATCCAATATAATCGTTTCGGGCAACATGTCGTTTTGAAACAGAACTGTTGCCTGATTTGTTGACATTCGCGTTATTTCATTTTGAAAATTATTTTTGGTGTTCGAATCGAGAATTTTTCTATTTTGTCCAAGATTATCACGACGTTTATTTTCATTGGTATTGGATTGTGCGGCTTCGAGACCTGTTGCGTGAGCGGTACCGGAAAAGAGTTGGGTTTCCTCTGGTTGCTGCCGATCCGGTAACAATTCCTGATCCACAACATGAGAACGTCCGCATCGCGTACAACGAATCTTCAATCCGGAATTAATTTCCGGAATCATCAGATCGTTTCCACATTCGCAAACCAAATGTAATGCCATGGTTGAATTTCAGGTTGAACTAATAAATAAATGAATAATTAATGTTAATGATTAACAATTTAATACAATTTAATAAAATTTTCCAACACAAATGTTTCCAATATCATTACCAAATATAAAATATAAAAATAGGACTATTTGCCAATCATCAACGTTTCGCGTAACAATTGTTGAAATTCTTGACTTCTGATTTCCGATTTTTTGGTTAATTTTAATTGAATGATATCGAACTGTTTATTTTTTCCGTTGACAAACGGTTCGGTGCCGATGGTGCGAATACGTCCCAAAGGAATTGAATTTTTTTCAACGTACAAATCAATGTAAATCGCATCAATTCGTTTTGTGTGAACGACAATCCAAGGAGTATTTTTTCCGTCTATTTTCAATGGTTTTGTATTTTTGGTTCTATATTTTATGGGAGGATGATAAAATGGAACGAGTACTTTGTTTGTCCACACGATTCGGGAATGTGGAGAAATCTCTTTTAGCATACCAAATAATTCGGTTAAAAGCGAGAGTTCCCAAAGAAGTTTATCCCCGCCGATAAGTCCTTTGGCGAGTGAGTGCCATTTTTCGCCTAAAATTTTCCAAGGCATTAAGTTGTTTGGTTTTTTTTCAATTTTTGTGGTATATTTTTTGAATCCTTCGATTGCGGTATCGAGAAAGTCCCAAAATTCTTGGCGGTCAATTTCTTCCCAAGAATGAACCCGCAATTCGATTTCCTGCCAACGTCCGTGCGAGCGATGAACGCGAACTCTTGATTCTGTTCCGTACAGTGGAATTGAATCCATTTCGTTTAATGGTTTTAGATCGAGTTTTGTTTTGAGTATTTCTTTACGAAACGTGTATTGAGCCGTGCGGAATTTCAGTTTGAGCAACCATTCTTCTGCGGTGATCGCGTGAAAAAACCAACCGAGAGATTTTTTTTCGGCGTTAATTTTGACAACGGATCGGTTATTCCAATCGGTTGGGGCGAATTGACCGGCAGCTTCGATTCGTCGAACGACTTCGGCAAGAATTTTGCCGTTCCAGCGAATGGGTTGTCCGTTCCGGCTGATTCGATCTTGGGTATGCCAGCGTAACCCGTTTATTTCCCAGGGCATTTTGGTTGTTGCGCCGATGTCGCGTGGTGAAATATCGCCAGCTTTAATTTCGTTGAGCCGCGCGGGACTGAACACTTCGCGTTCTACAAACGGACCGGTTTCGAGAATCGGACGAAGTGCCTGCGCCGTATGGGAAAAGAACGAAGGAAAAACGGAAGAAGACGAAACGGAAAAGGATTGTTCGGGAGGTTGGGATTTTGTGGATTGTTTTTTGGAACGTTTTTGTGTTTTTGTATTTTTTGGTGTGTTGTGGGAGTTTTGTTTTGCTTGATTTTTGAGGGAATGTTCTTGCTGTTTTATCAATTCTTCCGGTGTTCCGGCGAAAAGGAGATATCCTCCGGTGGTTCCGGCTTCGGGACCGAGATCGACAATCCAGTCGGCGTTTTTGATGACGTCAAGATTATGTTCGATAATAATGGCGGAGTTGCCGAGATCGACGAGATGATGCAAGACATCGAGTAATTTTTGTAGATCATCGAAATGGAGTCCGGTTGTTGGTTCATCGAGTAGATACAATGTTCTTCCGGTATCGGGTCTGGCGAGTTCTGAGGCGAGTTTTACACGTTGTGCTTCGCCGCCGGAAAGAGTGGGAGCGGCTTGACCGAGTGCGAGATAATCGAGTCCGACATCGCAAAGTGTTTGCAAAATGCGGCGGATTGAGGGAATATTGTTGAACAATTGTAACGCTTCTCCGCAAGACATGGCGAGTACATCGGCAATTGAATATCCGCGAAATTGAACATCTAATGTTTGACGTTCATAACGTTGACCGTTGCAAGCGTCGCAGGTGATCCACACATCGGGTAGAAAGTGCATTTCGATTTTGATTTGTCCTGCGCCTTCGCATTTTTCGCAACGTCCACCTGGAACGTTGAAACTGAATCGGCGTGGTGAATATCCTCTTAATTTTGAATCGGGAAGTTGGGCGAAGAGGTCGCGAATGAGGTCGAAGGCGCCGGTATAAGTTGCTGGATTGGAGGTGGGGGTTTGCCCGAGTGGTTGCTGATCGACACGAATGACTTTGTTGAGATGTTCTACGCCTTCCAGCAAATCGTGAGCGCCGGGAACTGTTTGGGCGCGGTGCAATGTTCGCGAGAGCGATTTCCAAAGAATATCGTTGACGAGCGAACTTTTTCCGCTACCGCTGACTCCGGTAACAACAGTGAGTGCGCCAAGTGGAAAAGGAACATCAATATTTTTAAGATTATTCTGTCGTGCGCCGCGAACAACCAGCCAATAATAAGATTTATTGGTTGTTGCGGTGGTGGAAGATCGGGAGGTGACCGGTGTTTGGGGAGAAATCACGGAAAAACGATAATCAAAACGCAGCAATCAAAAAACGGTTACGTAAAACGCGAAGCAAAAATATCTTATCGATTATCGTGTAAAAATCCAGTAAACACCGGAAATTTCAATTGGCGATATTCAATAAGTTGTAGTATAACATTTCTAGTTGTTATTGACAACTATACTTTTCGCAAGATACTTCGCGCAGGTTGAGACAACGCCATTTCCGACACACCGGATACCAAACAAAATGTTACTCAATGCTAATTCTTGACCAAAAGTATCTACACAATTATTCTCTGAGTTATGAGAGGTATTGTTTTATAATGATTATTTATAAACATATTTACCAAAACGAAATTCGTCGTGATCAAAATAAATGTTCAGAAGATCATGTTTGTTCAAAAGATTTAAATTGATTTAACTTGTAGTACAAAAATATATTTGAAAAAATGTCCAGAAAAACTATTACAGACACGTTTGTTTACGAACCTTGAAATCCCTTAATGTTTTCGGTGCAATAATAAAAATTGGGACAATTTTTAAGAAGTGCTATAAGAAATAGAAACGCATTATTGTTTCTTTAATAATCAAAAAACAATAAAAGATCTATTAAAGTCAGAATTGTTACAGAACCGGCGGGCAAACTCAGGATGCAACCGCCGGAAATTTTGACAAGACAAACACAGAATGAACTCTTAACCGTTATTATCAAATTCATTCCAAAGTCCATCCAGATCGGCTTCTTTTGGAGTTCCGCCGAAAGCGACAATTCGATAACGGAGTTTTAATTCATCGCCTTGCGGAAGCACAAACGGTTTATCTTTGGGAATCCACAACATAGGAGTTGGCGAGCAATTGCCGTAATCTCTTGTAAACCACGGGCAATTTTCAAAAGTTGGGTGTGGTGCTTTTGAGGGGCAAAACACCGCAATTCCTTCAATAATTTCTTCTTTCGTTTTGAGTCCGGCACGTTTGCCGTAAAACGCCATCCAACGCGAAGGTTTGCCTAATGTTTTCTCTTGACCTTGGGCGCCGTCGGCATTAACCAGAATCCCGCCGCCGGTCGGCGCAATATCAGGAGCAGAACGAACACCAAACAAACCATGATTTGTTTGTTCCACTTTAACATCCGTCAACGCTTTGACAACAATATTAGCGTCTAAAATATAACGGCGTTCATCAAGAATTTTGATCACGAAATGTCGTTGATCTTCGATGATTGGGGCGCGTTCTTTTTGATCCCAAGGATCCGATTCGCCTTGCGGAATCCAGAGGCAACGATCAGCGATTTCAACAGTTGTGGTGTCAATTTTGAATTTTCCGTTTTGATCTTTGACAAACGAGGGACCTTGTGAGATGATTTGCCCTCGTCGGAGCGAATCTTGCCAGTAATTTCCGCCGTTTACTCGATCCAGCCCGAAAAAGACGGATCGGTGATGCGGCCAAGGCATTGCGGTTTCTGCCGTCAACGATAAACCACTGAGCGGTCCGGTAACAGGATAAAAATAAGGATACTTTAATGTTTTGTGCGCACGGTAAGAAGTCAAAACGGTGTTGTTTTGGTTACGCACCCACAATTGAAACAATTGGTGTTTCCCGCCTGCCGTGTCGGGGTAACCTGTTAAGTGTTGTGGTGGATTTTCGCCGCCGTTACTGATGAAGTAGTCTTTGGGTTGAGCAAATAGAGAATTTGCCGCAAAACCCGCTCCAGCAAACACAGCAGATGTCTTTAGAAAATGACGTCGATTCATTGGTCAATCCTTTCATAAATGGTGAAATTTCCAATCAAAAGCCGGAAAGTTTCTGATTGTTTTGGAATAGTTCTATTTATTTTCTATTTTTTCAATATAATGTCAACAGATGTTGTTTGATTTATTATTTGTGATTTGTGTTGTTCTTTTTGGGGTATTTTTTATAGAAATTCTATTGTTGGTTTATTTTTCTTTCTTTTGATTTTTAAGCGGCGAGGGCAATGTTTTCTTATCCTGTGTTACTTTGGTTTTTGCCGTTTCTTGGTTTGGTGGTGTTGATTCATTTGATTAACATGTTCCGTCATCGTCGGGTTGAATGGGCGGCGTTGGAATTTCTTTTGGCGGGTTATCGGAAGAGCCGAATACGCATTTTTTTGCAGCAATTTTTTTTGATGTTTTTGCGGTTATTGGTTATGGCGGTGGTTATTCTTATGTTTGCCGGACTTAAACTTGACGGCATTTTTTTTTATTGGTTGGGTGGTCGGGCAACACATCATATTATTCTTCTTGATGATTCTTTTTCCATGAATGAGCGTCATTCAGCGCAAGGCGGAGTTTCGCTTTTTGGTGATGCGGTTTCGGTGGTTGGGCGAATTATTGATGGGGTGTCGCGGCGAATATCGGAGGATCGATTTACATTGATTCGACTTTCTCGTGCGGCGGCGGTTGTTCGTGGTGAAGAACCTGATCTTGCTGAGTTGCATTTCCATTCTGAAGATCTTCGGGTGATTCGGGGTTTCCTTGAAGAGTTGAATCCGTCTCAATTTGCTGATCATCCTGAGCAATTATTATTGGCGGCGGTTACATTGATTCGGCGGTCTAACACACGTTTGAAGCCGGTTGTGTATTTTTTGTCTGATTTTCGTCGGCAACACTGGGACGAACCGACTTCGATTTTGAAGAGTTTGTCGGATATTCGGCAACTTGGAGGGCGAGTTCGGATGATTCGGATGACGGACAAAGAAAGTGCGAATTTGAGTATTGATCATTTGGAGCTTGTTGATGGGGTTCATGCGGCGGATGTTGATATTCTTCTTGACGTGACGGTGACGAATCATGGTCAGGAAGATGTTGAGAATATTCCGTTGATGTTGTTGGTTGATGGGCAATCTCAATTGGTTGTGACGATCCCGAGAATTGCTGCTGGGTCGCGGACGGAATCTCCGGTGCGGTTTCCGGTTCGTTTGCCTAATTCGGAGCCGCACCGTATTGAGGTGCAACTTCAACCCGATGCGATTCCTGATGATAATCAACGTTTTCTTGTGTTGCATGTTCCTGAAGCGTTGGAGGTGTTACTGATTGGTACGGACAAACGGGTTCCGTCGTTGGATTCGTCTGTGCAATATGTTCGGGTTGCGCTTTCGCCTGGTGGAGCCAAATCGGGAATTCGTGTGCGGGTTGAATCTCCTTCTTTTCTTTCGACGAAGCCGCTTGCGCCGTTCCATGCTATTTTTTTGTTGGATATTCCGGTGTTGGAGTTGTCGGCGGTTCGGGCGTTGGAGGAATATGTGGCGTTGGGTGGTGGTTTGGTGTTATTTCCTGGAGTGGGAACGAATTTCGATTTTCTACGCAATGATTTATACAAAAACGGGACGGGTTTATTTCCTGTGTTTCCGGTTGCGGAGGCGGAATTGACGCCGGATTTTCTTAGCAAGACGCCGGATATAACCGTTGTGGCTCATCCTATATTCCGGTTGTTTGGCGAAGGAGAAAGTCCGTTGCTTGGAAGTGTTAAGGTTGAGCGTTATATTGTGGTCGAATTGCCGGAGCGGTTGGAATTATCGGGAGAGACGACGCCGAAAACTTTTCCTCGTGTTCTGGCAACGCTTCGTAATCAGTCGCCTTTGGTTCTCGAAAAGGAGTTTGGCAAGGGTCGGACGATTACATTTTTGACAACAGCGGCTCCAATTTGGAATAATTGGGGGCGTGGGAATCCGGGTTTTGTTGTTGTGATGTTGGAGCTTGCGGCGTGGCTTTCGCAACGTTCTTCGGGAATGACTTCGATTTTTGTTGGCGAACCGTTTTCTTTTAATTTTGATCCGACTCTTTTTGAGGGTCAGGTTCGAGTTCAAATGTTGTCTGATGTGGAGAGTGGGGCGGATTTTTCGGTGGAGGCTGTTTTGTTGTCTGGGGAGGAGGCGTTGGCAACATTTTCCCGAACAGATCAATCCGGTTTTTATGAAATGATATTGAAGGAATTTTCGGGTGCTGAGGTTCGACATTTTTTTGCGGTCAATGTTCATGCGCAAGAGGGAGCGACCATATTAGCGGATGTTTCGGAGTTATCCTTTCTTTTACGTTCTGTTGATCAATCGTTGGAGAGTGCTGCGGGTTTTTCTTCGGTGGCAACGGATTTTTCTGGGGAGCAATCGTTGAGTGATTTTTTGTTTTATACTGTGGTTTTGATGTTAATGTTGGAGGCATTCTTTGCCGGTTGGATTCTTCCGCCCAACCGTGTTCCGAAAGCGGAATAAATTGAGCAACCTTCTTTTTAGGTGGGCGACCTTTCGCCGAAGGATTTTCATCCACGGTCGCGTCGGCGATAGCCGACTAGCCCCTTGCCCTTGTGTTCGGCTGGCAATTTGTATTGCCAAACGGTTCGGAATTTGATTGCCAGCCGAAAACAAGGTCAGAATTGCCTTGCGGCAATGCAACCTTTCGGCGAAAGGTTGCCTACCTCAAAAAGATCACAACAAACCCCACCC
>JAIRTV010000609.1 GCA_031254675.1 Planctomycetaceae bacterium
CCTGTCAAACTCTCAACTAACGGTGAGTGTTTTTTAGCTGGAGTATCGGGAGAATCTAAATTTTTTAAAAAATTCTCAACTAATTTTGACAAAGTGCGGTCATTTTTTTCCGCATATCGTGTTGCGGTTTCAATAACTGTTTTGTCCAATTTTAAAGTTAATTCGGCTTCCATAAATAATTCCTTATCGGTCACTGAAAAATCTAATGATTATAGTTGTCTATTATTGTTTTATTTATTATCTTAAACGATTGCTAATCCATTGAGAAACTTCGTCTCCTAATTCTATCCATGCGGCGGGTGCTTGTACTGTACCAACAAATAATTTATCATTATTATCGAGAAACGAAATTAATTTATCCCTTATTTGACTTGCAGTTTCTTCGGTTTCCACAATATAAGCAGAGCCGCCAAGTCTTGCCCAAGAGGAAAAGGAATGTATTTCCTTTAGAAGGTTTTCGTAATTTTGTCCCGGATTAATTAAATCGTACGATATTATATAAGTATTCATTGGTTTTTATTTTGTTATTATTTTGTTGATATTTTGAACAAATTTTTTAACGACATCAATACATTTTTTAGCATCATCTATTTTTATGTCATTTTCTTTATGAGGATTTTGATTTAAGTCATAATCTCCACTATGAGCAATAATATGTCTTCGTTTTGTAAAAATTTCAATATCTTTTCTGAGATTTTTTTCATTGATATTCGCCTTGACAGCGACTTCGGAAAAAATATCTTTTTGTCCGACCAATTCTAAAAAATGAGATATTTTCCATTCCCCTTGAAATGATTTTTTTCCAAAATCTTCTTTAACAGCATCTTCTACTCGTTTTATTATGTCATAATTCCTTGCGGCATCTAATAGTTTATCTTGATTCAATAATTCTTTGATATAGTTACGAAGTTGTTCATTTAAAGGTTTTTTGTCTGCAATCATTTTGACTATTTCCGAAACGACTATTTTACGAATATATGCATCTAATGCTGATATTGATAATACGATTGCAGCACGGTAACAATCGCAATAATGTTGTTCTGAAATATGTTCGACATCTCCGGTAAATTGCTGGATCGATATTAAATTTTCAGCTCTTGTAATACATTTTTCAAAAATTTCGTATGCTGTTAATTGAGGTATTCTTTCTGAAGTATCGAAGGAAGTCTCATCGACGTTGGGATTTACTACATTTTTGGTAATCTTACCTTTAGTTTCTTTTTCTTCCATAAATATTTTTCAGTTAGAGTGTCGGTTAAAATATTTTTATAATTGATATGTTTATTTGTTTTAACTATTTCCGATTCCAAAATTGAAAAATATACCGCACAACATTTTTGATGTTGTGCGGTTGAAGACAATGATCTATTTGATGTGAAGTTACACAACAGCGCCGTAGATATCGTTTTTATCTTCTTTTTTGTAATCGGTAACGAGGGTTTCGGTGGTCAACATTAAACCCGAAATACTTGCGGCATTAGTCAACGCGGTACGAACCACTTTAAGCGGATCAATAATTCCAGCTTTGAACATATCCACATATTTTCCGGCGTTGGCGTCGTAACCGGTATTTGTAGGTTTTTGCAACACTTCATCGGCGATCACAGAACCGTCAAGTCCGCAGTTTTCGGCGATTTGAACCATTGGTTTTGCCAAAATGCGTAACACAATATCGACCCCGACTTTTTCGTCACCTTTTGCAGAACCACGTACTTTTTCGACGGCTTCCTTGCAACGGAGTAAAGCAACACCGCCGCCAGGTAAAATTCCTTCTTGAGCCGCAGCACGTGTTGCATGCAACGCATCTTCAATTCGGGCTTTTTTCTGTTTCATTTCGGCTTCGGTACTAGCCCCAACCTGAATTACCGCAACACCACCGCTCAATTTCGCAAGACGTTCCTGAAATTTTTCACGATCATAATCGCTTTCAGTTGTTTCGATTTGCTTTTTCAACAAATCAATTCGTGATTTCAGTTCATCTTTTTTGCCACCACCTTTGACAATGACGGTTGTATCTTTATCAACAGTAATTTGTTGCGCTTTACCGAGTTGTTCTAGTGTAACATTTTCGAGTTTAATTCCTAGATCTTCGCTGATCACGACTCCACCGGTCAAAACGGCAATATCTTGTAACATCGCTTTGCGTCGATCACCAAACCCTGGCGCTTTGACGGCGGCGACATTAAGAATTCCACGCAATTTGTTGACAACAAGCATTGTCATTGCTTCGTTATCGACATCTTCGGCGATAATCAAAAGCGGTTTCATTGATTGCGAAACCTTTTCGAGTAACGGAATTAATTCGCGAACATTACTGATCTTTTTTTCGTGCAATAAGATCAACGCATTTTCCAGCACACAATTCATTTTCGACGTATCGTTAATAAAATACGGCGAAACATAACCTTTGTCGAATTGCATTCCTTCAACAACTTCGTAAGTTGTTTCGGCTGTTTTTCCTTCTTCAACCGTAATAACGCCATCGTTTCCGACGGCTTCCATTGCTTCGGCAAGGAGATTACCGATTTCGGTATCGTTATTGGCGGAAATGGCGCCAACATTGGCGATTTCCTGTTTTGTTGTTACTGCTTTGGTAAGCGAGGCGAGTTGTTCGACCGCGGCATCCACTGCTTTATCAATCCCGCGACGCAATGCGGTTGGATTCGCTCCAGCAGCAATATTTTTGAGACCTTCTTTGAAAATCGCGCGAGCAAGAACGGTTGCGGTGGTTGTTCCGTCACCTGCTTGGTCAGAAGTTTTTGACGCAACTTCATTGACCAGTTTTGCCCCCATATTTTCAAAAGGGTCTTCTAGTTCGATTTCCTTACTGACACTAACACCGTCTTTAGTAACGGTTGGACCGCCGTAAGATTTGTTCAAAATAACGTTACGACCAGTTGGTCCCATTGTTACGGCGACGACATTCGCCAGTTTATCAACGCCGTCCAGAATTTTCTTTCGGGCTTCGTCGCTAAAAATAAGTTGTTTTGCCATATATTTGGTAATAGTGAATAGTTATTGTGTTATTGTAATAGTAAAATAGTTTGTAACAACAATCAACAGCGAATAGTAAATAGAGTTACAAAGGAACTTAATCTTTGGACAGCTGTTTACTATCCGCCATTAATACGTTGCTACTTAACAACTTTAGCGAGAACATCGGATTCACGCAATATTTTGATTTCCTGACCATCAATTTCGATGTCACTACCGGAATATTTACCGTAAATGACTTCATCGCCGATGGCAACACTCAACACCGCTCGTTCACCGGAATCCAGTAATTTACCAGGTCCTACGGCGATAACCGTTCCGCGTTGTGGTTTTTCTTTAGCTGTGTCCGGCAAGAAAAGCCCGCCAGCGGTTTTTTCTTCGGCTTCAACCGGTTGAACAACGATACGATCATCCAACGGTTTCAAATTGATTTTTTTCGACATAATATTTTCCCTTTCGTGTAAAAATTTTGAAAAATTTTATAAATAGAAAGAATTCTGATCGCAATGATCATTGCCTTTCTTTTAAGAGTTTACCTTCGACAAAAAAAGTATTTGCGTTAGTTGATTCAAATGGCACATAGCCAACTTCCAACATGTGTCTGGATATTTTCGCATAATTTTCCCGACCTAAACCGGTTTCAATACAAAAAATTACCGGACGATACTTAACAAAATCCCAGGACTTAACGACTTGATCATCAAGTCCTTCAACATCAATTGATACAAAATCAGGTGTTTTACCTCCATGCTCCTCTAGTACGGAAACAACAGTTCTCATGGGAATTTTAATGATACGGTCTAATTTATTCCGATCAATATTGACATTCCGTTCCATTATTTCGCGTGAAAAGGTATTGAGTGCTGGAGTTTGCATGACGAAAAATTCTGCTTCGTCGTTTTTCTCAAAACCAATTCCGAAGTTAAGATTGATATCTTCGGGACGTTGTAGGAGAAATCGTTCAAACAACGTCGGTTCTGGTTCAATGTTAATTCCTCGCGAACCATTTTTGTAAAACAAACAGGTATTACTCCCATCTTCGGGATGGTGAGCACCGATGTCCAAATAATTTGGATAACCGGAACGCCCAAGAACTTTTCTCCAAATGTGGAGAACAATTAAATCTTCGCCGCTACCTGCAAAACTTTCTAAAACACCAATTCCATAACGTTTTTTTCCGATTGTTCGTTTCCAAATTGACCAATACCATCTTCTTATTGTTCGCATTGGTAAACGGGTCAAATATTTCCGCGACAGGACTTTGCACCAAAAAGCCGTACTGAATACATTTTTAGGTTTATCTGGTTTATCAAATTTGAAATGATTCATAATTTGTGCTTTTATGGTTTAATGATGCAATTAGAATCCCATGCCGCCGCCCATTCCGCCCATTCCCATACCTCCCATTCCGCCGCCCATACCTCCCATTCCGTCCATACCTGCTCCTGGTGGAGTGGCGGGTTCTTCTTTGGGGATGTCGGTAATGGTACAAGAAGTTGTCAAGAGCAATCCGGCAACACTGGCAGCATTGGTTAATGCGGTTTTAACGACTTTCGCGGGATCAATGATACCTGCTTCGAATAAATCGCCGTAAACATTTTTATCAGCGTCGTAGCCATCGTTTTTACCTTTCATTTGACGAATTCGGTTGACGACAACCGCTCCATCGACTCCGGCATTTTCAGCAATACCTCGTACGGGAACATCGAGAATTTTTTTAACGATCTGAACGCCGAACTTTTCATCGCCAACGACTTCGATTTTTTCGAGTGTTTTTTCGCTGCGAAGTAACGCAACACCGCCGCCGGGAACAATTCCTTCTTCGAGAGCGGCTTTTGTGGCGGCGCGGGCATCTTCGTATAAATATTTACGTTCTTTGAGTTCGGTTTCTGTTGCGGCGCCGACATTGATCTGGGCAACACCACCGGCAAGTTTTGCGAGTCGTTCCTGTAATTTTTCTTTATCGTAGGAACTGGTTGTTGTTTCGATTTCGCGTTTAATTGCTGCAACACGCCCATCGATTTCGGCTTTTTTTCCTGCGCCGCCGACCATTGTGGTATTTTCCGAGGTTACTGTAATTTTCTTACAACGCCCAAGATCGGATAATTTTACGGCATCGAGTTGAACACCGAGATCTTTGTAGATGGCGGTAGCGGCGGTTAAAATGGCGATGTCGCCTAACATTGCTTTCCGGCGGTCACCGTAACCGGGAGCCTTAACTGCACAAACATTCAAGAGACCGCGAAGTTTGTTGACCACAAGCGTGGCAAGTGCTTCGCCTTCGATGTCTTCGGCGATAATGAGTAGCGGTTTACTTTGTTTTGAGACGGCTTCGAGCAACGGGATGAGTTGTTTGGCGTTTGAGATTTTTTCTTCGTACACCAAAACAAGAGCATCTTCGAGTTCAACGATTTGGTCATCGGGATTGGTTACGAAATGCGGGGAGAGAAAACCGCGATCAAACTGCATTCCTTCGACGACTTCGACATAAGTTTCGGATTGTTTGCCTTCTTCGACGGTGATAACGCCATCTTTACCGACTTTGACGAATGCTTCGGCTAAGACTTTACCGATGGAGGAATCGTTATTTCCGGCGATGGTGGCAACTTGTTCGATTTCTTTTTTATTTTTTTCGCTGACGGGAGTCGCGAGTTTGGCGACGGATTCGCAGACGGCAACGGCACCTTTGGCGATTCCGCGTGAGAGAGCCATGGGATCGGCTCCGGCGGCAACCATTTTGAGACCTTCGAGATAAATTGCTTCTGCGAGTACGGTTGCGGTGGTGGTACCATCGCCGGCGATGGTATTTGTTTTTGAGGCGGCTTCTTTAACGATTTGGGCTCCCATATTTTCTTCGGGATCATTTAGGGTAATTTCTTCGGCAACCGTTACGCCGTCTTTTGTAATTTTTGGTGCGCCCCAACCTTTATCAAGGACAGCGTTTCGACCTCGCGGACCTAATGTACTTTTGACGGCTCGGGCTAATTTGGAGACACCGATCGCCAATGGTTGTCGGGCGGCGTCATCGAATGACATTTTTTTGGACACGTTCTGTAACTCCTTTGTTTGAAGGGAATCAGATATCAAGAGCGAAAAAAACACGCAAACGGATTATTCCATTTTTGTTCTGCTTTTATCCACTCTGGCAGAATATACAAGTTTGTTCGATAACAAATGCAAGTTTTGTGCCAAAAAGGTAATTCGTTATAACTCTAATAAAAACAAATGTTTCTGTTCTTTCCCAAAAACGGAGCATCTGCCAATTTGACAG
>JAIRTV010000080.1 GCA_031254675.1 Planctomycetaceae bacterium
TTGGAGCTGATAGTTATTTGTACAGCGAAAATGTTCAGATACCGCTTTTTGTGCGTTTTCCCGAAAATTTTGGAGCGTCGGTTCGTATTCCGGCGTTGTTTGGGTTAAGTGATTTGGCGGGTTTTCTGAACAATGTCTCAAACACCGAATCGCCGTTTTTTAATCTTGTTCAGGAAAAAACGGAAATGATTCATAAACGATTGCGGCTTACGGGCAAAAGAGATTCTGTTGTTGTAACGCCGGATTGGTTTCTCCGCAAGGTGTCGGATGGTTATATGTCGGAGGGACACATCGAACTGTACGTCAAACCGGATGACCGTTGGGAAACCAACAATGTTGCGGATCGTTGTCCTGAAATTGTTGAAGAATTGGTTTCGTACTTAGAAAAATAACTCTCAGACGTGTTGACTCTGCTCAACAAGGTGCGTAATCTTTCGCCGACGAGTTTTCACTCATGGTTGTGTTGCTCCTTGATCGCCAAATGGAGTTCTCCAATTGCCGAATGGAGTTCTCCAGTTACCGAATGGAGTTCTCCAATTACCAGATGGAGTTCTCCAATTGCCAGGTGGAGTTCTCCAATTGCCAGATGGAGTTCTCCAATTGCCGAATGGAGTTCTCCAATTGCCAGATGGAGTTCTCCAATTGCCGGATGGAGTTCTCCAATTATCGAATGGAGTTCTCCAATTTCCTGTTTTTTCCGTTAAAAACCTCCGAATTAGAGTGTATCGGAAACTGTTATTGGAGTAATTTGGTAACCGCTGAGGTTATTTTGTGTTGGACAAATTGCAAGATTGGTAACAAGCAACATCAACCGACACGCAAAAAGACGTTCACACCTAAAAGTATCCGCAATAAAATGAATAGTTACGAAATATCTAATTCTGTACACGTAACCGAACAACTTTGCCAAGCACAGCGGGAAGTTGTTCGAGGCGAATAATGGCTTCCAGAAGATCACCTTCACGTGCTTCGTGAGTTGTCAAAATCAGAACGGCTGAGTTTGTATTGGTTTCGTTTTCCGGTTCGTGTTGAATCATTGACGCAATCGAAATGCCCAAACCACCAAGAACACCAGAAATTTCGTGCATCACACCAGGTTGATCCTGAACCCGAAATCGAAGATAGGATTTGCCAAAAAATTCATTCGGACTCTTAATCGCAATCAATGGTTTTGCGGAATTCCACAAATTAAGTGTGCGAAATGTAATTGCCGTTCGACCAAGAATTGTATCAATAACATCGCCAACGACTGCGGAAGCGGTTGGTTGTTGACCGGCGCCAAGCCCTTGAAAAAACACGGAGCCAACGGAATCTCCTACAATTCGTACCGCATTGAACGCATCCCGAACTCGCGCCAACGGATTGTCGCCTTTCACCAAGGTCGGCGAAACATGCAACTCCAACCCACCACTACTTCGCTCCGCAACCGCAAGCAATTTGATACGATAACCCAACTCTTTCGCATAACGAAAATCAATTGACTCAATTGATTCTATTCCCAAACGCGGAACCGCTTTCCACGCCACATCCGCCCCAAAACCAAGTTGAGCCAGAATTGTCAATTTTTGTACCGCATCGGTTCCATCCACATCCATTGCCGGATTCGCTTCCGCATAACCCAATTTTTGTGCCTGTAACACCGCATCCTGATACGATGTCTTACCGCTTTCCATTTGCGAAAGAATATAATTACTGGTTCCATTGACAATAGCGTTGATTGATTGAATCGTGTTCGCCTGCAATGCCGTTGAAAGCGCAGACAAAATCGGAATCCCACCACAAACTGCCGCTTCAAAAGCAATTGTTCGCCCAAATTGCCGCGCTGCCGTAAATAATTCGTTACCGTGTTGGGCAATCAATGCTTTGTTTGCCGTTACAACATCTTTGCCGCTTGCCAACAAACGCAACACAAATGTTCGTGCCGGTTCCAAACCGCCAATCAATTCAATTCCGATTTTAATTTCCGGATCGGCAAAAACAGATTCGACATCAGAACAAAGAACACCAGACGCCAATTCAACATCGCGCCGTGTCGTTATATCCTTGTCGCAAATCTTGACAAGCTCAACTGTTCGCCCTGTCGCTTGAGCAATACGGTCAGCATGATTAACAAGAATTTTGGCAACACCTGTACCAATCGTCCCAAAACCCAATAACGCAACTTTAATTTTTTCCATAAAACTTATCACCTATCCCATAACAAATTTTTGATCGTCATAATTTTAATGTTTCAACTTTTATCTTGTAATAAACATCAATCAAATCGCATCAAAAGTATGATTATGGAGAATTTTTTAATTTTGTATTTTATTTGATATTCGTAATAAAATGAAACAATGTCTTTTGTAGGATGCTTTTGTGTTCGCAAGGAACGTAAAACAAAATTGCCGTTTCGTATTTAATATCTCATTTAATTTGAAACCTGTCAATACCGGCAAAGTCGAATAATTCATGTTCATTGAAAATTTCCAACCACAACATCACAACAGAAGAAACTGTGACTTTGTTGTTTCTGCAGTCCGTATCCCCTAGTTTATTGGCGGTATTCTATCTGGTATATTAATGAGCATGGATATTTTAACGAGTTGTTTATTTATTGGTGTTCTTGTACTTCTCATTGCCGCAACAGTTGCGATTAGAGCGTTGCGGTGTTATGTTGATTTTGGTGTTGATCCGGCAATATTGGATACGTTTCGAACACGGATTCGTGCTTGGTGGTTGTTGTTCGGTTTGTTGGCGGCGGCTTTTATCTGCGGTCCTCTAGTCACAACACTTTTCTTCTTCATTTTGTCAATCGTCATTCTGCGGGAATATATCACGCTAACACCCAAAAGTCCCGCCGATCATCAAACATTGTTTTGGATTTATGTTTTTTTCACGCCGTTACAATTTATCATGGTCGGCATCAATCCTGATTGGTTTATTTCGAAAACAGGATTGTCTCCTTATCAATTTTTTTCTATTATTTTGCCGGGCTATGTTTTTTTGATTCTTCCCGGTTCGATGGCGGTATCGGGCGACCCGAAACGTTTTCTGGAACGAACCGCAAAACTCCAACTCGGTTTAATTATCTGTGTTTATTCTTTGAGTTATGCTCCGGCATTGCTGACAATTGATCTTCCCGCTTCGCCGGTTCCCGACGAAATGCCAACCGCCGCCATACTGGATCACGGTTTGGAAAATACTGTCATCGAAACATTACGCCCCCAAGAAGACGTGTTGCCGAAACACAACAAAACCGAACAATTCATACCGGATTTTCAATATCGAATATTGCCAATGTTGAGCGGAAAACATTTTCAACTTCTTTTCTTTTTTGTTCTTGTTGTTCAACTGGGCGATGTGTTTCAATATCTTTGGTCTCACGCTTCGCGTCGTCATGTTGTTGCTCCGAAAATTAACTCGAATAAAACTTGGGAAGGCGTTTTGGGCGGAGCGGTCACCACCGCATTGTTAGGAGTTTCGCTTTGGTATTTCACGCCGTTTCCCAAATGGTGGCAAGCAGGTTCTATTGCGTTGATTGCCTCATTGATGGGTTTTGCCGGAAATATGACAATGTCCGCTATTAAACGTGATCGCGGAGTCAGCGGCTACGGAACATTAATTCAAGGACACAGCGGCTTTTTAGACCGAATTGATTCACTTTGTTTTGCCGCTCCGGTTTTCTATCATCTTGCTTGGTTGTTCAGCAGATAACAAACACCGCGTTTGGTTTCCGAAATTGTGTGCCTCTCTTCGCAAGCGAATTTTAACTGCAACAAAATTCGTTTGCGTCAACGATTTTGCTAATCGTTTCGGCGTAGGCGGCGTAGGTCAATGCCGTACTAACCGCTCCGGCGTCAAGATGATTGCGACTACGTTCGCCAAGATTTTTGGCTCGACCATGTTTGGCAATTAAATCTTTTGT
>JAIRTV010000094.1 GCA_031254675.1 Planctomycetaceae bacterium
TCACGAATAAACGAAAGTGCAGAATATAATTTAAAATCCTTATTATTAGATGTATCTATCTCAAAAACTTTTTTTAAAAATTCCTGACATTTTTCTTTTGGAAAGTCAATATCTTGGTGGTATTCGTTTTTTGCTAGAGATTCCCACGCATAATCGAACGCAATTTTCAAAGGATATTCGTTCAAGTCAAAATTTGTTTTGTTTGGTAATTCTTTGTAATCTTTTGCTGGACTCTGTGGTTGTCCAACTGCACGAAGTAATTCTTTGAGTATTTTTTTGTCCTTTTTTTCTTTTCGCGACAAATATTCTATAAGTACAAGTTGTACTCCAGCTGGAATGGTTTTGTATTTAAACAACTGTACTCTTTCTATCAACGTCAAAGAAGATTTATCTTTGCTTTGTACTTTATCCTTCTTATTTTTGCTTTGTATTTTATCCTTTTTATCTTTGATAGTTTTAAGAAAATTATTGAGTTCCTCACCACTTTCGTATTTATTTACCAATTGAGATAATCCCAACTTATCAATTAATTTCTTTATCTCATCATCGACTCTATTTGGTTTCTGTAACGCTGTATATTTATTCAACGTTACTCGACCATACGGAATATATCCACCGTTACTTGCAAAATAATTCCTTAGTTCCTCTATTTGTGCAGATAATTCGTTTCTGAAATTGACATTATCTACAAATTCTTGCAATTGTTTGTCGGATTTATTGTTTGTGATTTTTGCGATATCAGAAAAACAAATAGAGCCATTACAAAGGGGTTCAAGCGTATCATTAATGAGACTTGTAAGAGAAAAAAACAATTTACGTAATTCTACTATGTTTAAATTTTTATCGTTTCTATTTTGCTGTTCAGCTTCTTCAAACTGTTTTAATACGAAATCAACTTCACAAAATTTCCGTTTTGCTTTTTGGATATTTTCTTTCCAATAATCAATTATGTAATCTCTACGTTTTTTATCATCATATTTGCTATTTAAACTTGCTAATTTGATAATTTGCGATTGTGGTTTTTTGACGGTCACGGAACTATTTTTATTATTTTCTCTCCAAAATCCATTAAATCTTGTCTTACGTGTTAACTTTCTATAAAAATCTTTGAGAACGGCTATTTGATCATATCTGTTATAAAAATCACTCCAATCATTAAGATATTTGTACATGTCGTTAAGACATCTACGAATTTTACTCAATGGTAAGTCTGTAGAGATTTCTTGGTTGCCATTCGTTTTCTTCGCTTCTTGAACAATTTTTTGTTCCGAACATTTCACTAAGTCATACAATTCAGAATGACTTTTATAAGGAGTTTCCTTTGAATCGCTTTTTTTTATTTTTTCTGGTAATGTTAAGCCAAAACGCAGGGTTTTTACCATCTGATACAAATTTTCAAGTGTAGCTGAATTGTTCATGATAATTATTCATTTGAATAGAGGTTGAGGATTGTTGGAACTACAGAATCTATCGGTAGTACATCCAAAAATCTTGAAGCAAAAATTATTTTTTAAAAATTATTTTTGTGGTGTTTGTTCTATGTGACCATATTGTGGATTACAAACACACAACGCTGTACACCAGTTACGAATACTTGGTGCACACGTAAATAGTGATAAATAGCGTCAATCACCAATCTACAATAGTAGAAATTATGAAAATTATAACAACGAATTGAATCAATACAATAACGCTATGAAATATTTTTATGTTACGGTCACGCGAATATTTTTGCGTTAGATTTATGGAGGTGCTTTCTTGAAGCTGAAATTTTGCAACATTTATTGGCGGGCAATTGTTATGGCGGTTGAATGAAATTGACAAGATGTTATACTTTTTCCTGATTTTGGTAATATTGTTTGATGAATTATTTTTTTTCTAATTGAGCCTAAAATGAGCAACGACTATTATAAAACGTTGGAGATTCCGAAAACCGCAACTCAGGAAGAAATTCAGAAAGCTTATCGAAAGTTGGCGCGGAAACATCATCCTGATATGAATCAGAACGATCCGAAAGGGGCAAAAGAAAAATTCCAAAAAATTCAAGAAGCGTTTGATATTCTTGGCAACCCCGACAAGCGTAAGATTTATGATCAATTTGGTGTGTCGCCGGATCAGATGGGTTCTGGTGGTGGTCAGGGTCCGTTCCAATGGTCTTTTGGCGGCAACACTCCAGGTAGTGGGGCGTTTCGTAGTAACACCAACAGCAGTCATTTTAGTTTTGACAATTTGGATGATTTGATCAAAATGTTTAGTGGTGGCGGTAGTGGTAACGGTTTTGGCAATAACCAGGCGGCAGACGAATTTTTCCATGCCGGTTCTGGTCGTCGAGCTGTGCGGGGTTCTGACTTGGAACATCCTCTTACGATTTCGTTTGCTTTGGCAATTGAAGGCGGCAAGATCGATATGAAAATCCGGCGTCCCAACGGCAAGAGCGAAAATATTACGGTAACTATTCCGGCGGGAATTAGCGAAGGGAAAAAGATTCGGCTCAATGGGCTTGGCAATTCCGGTCAAAACGGCGGGAAAGCCGGCAATCTTTTGATTACGGTTCATGTGGAAGAGCATCCCCTTTTCAAACGTAAGGATCAACATCTTTACGTTAAAATTCCTGTTACGCTCAAGGAAGCGGTTTTTGGTGCGAAAATTGATATTCCCACCCCGAAAGGCAACGTCACTCTAACAATTCCGACAGGCTCAAGCAGCGATACGAAATTGCGAGTTCGTGGTTGTGGTGTTGTTTCGAAAGAAGGGATAGGCGATCTTTTTGCGGAACTTTTGGTTATTTTGCCTAAGAAATGGACATTGGCGGAAAAAGAGATGTTGCAAAAGATCACTTCCGAACCAACCGAACCGGTTCGGAAAGAATTACGATGGAAATAATCGGGAACGCTGTGCGATTATTTTGTTTGTTGTTTTTTGCGGGGGTAGTTTCGGAGCGAATTGGTTTGGTATATACTTTGGCACACTTGACTACCCCAGTTGTTTCTTTTTCTTTTTGCAAAATCCATGACCGAATCGCCAATCACGCCGTCTAATATTCTGTTGGCTTCAACCCCGACAGGATCTGGTTTTCCCTCTGAATATGAGCAAGTTAAAGCAATTGATTTGAAGAATCCTTTTATTGCGGGTATTTTGACGTGGTTTATGCCGGGTCTTGGTCATTATTATCAAGGTCGGATGACTAAGGCGATTTTATTTTTTTTCTGTGTTGTTCCTACGTTTTGGGTTGGTTGTGTTTTGGGGAGTGGAGTTGACACGGGGTTTGCTCGCAATGTCTATTACTCATGGCGTTTTCAAGATAAGCGTCTTTTTTTTATTCCTCAAGTTTGTCTTGGTATGGCGGCAATTCCGGCTGGATGGCAGGCGATTCGTGTTAATAGTGGTCGTCCGCCTTTGTTTGGACGTTTCATGGCTCCCCCGCAACTCGAAAAAGGTGACCCAACCGGCGTCCCACCAACCTTGCAGGAAATTGTGGAAAAGCGACATTTCTTTTTTGAATTGGGAACCTATATCACGGTTATTGCCGGACTGATGAATCTTCTTGTGTTGTTCGATGCGATTGATGGTCCTCTTGTTTACCGACCGGAAAAAAAAGAGGAAGAAGAAAAGAACACAAAATAGAGAATTAGGACTTGTTGATAAATAACTTGATTATTTGTTTGAAGATATAATATAGTTCCAGTCAGGGCATGTCGTTTCCCTTTTTATATTTATTTTCTCCAGGTCGTCATCGCTGACCTTGATCCCGATTTCGTATGTGTTTTCATCCTTGACGCATATCACTTTGAGACCAGCTGTTGTCGTCGTGCTTCCAATCAGGGCTATTATGGTCTCAATGCTGATCAGAGGCAGTCCCTTCCAATGGCTGCTGATATAGCAAAACAACCGGTGTTCTATTTTGTTCCATTTGCTTGTGCCAGGCGGGAAATGCGAGACGTGGACTTCCAGATTGCTCTGGTTCGCAAATTCCTGTAGCTGGAGTTTGAACAATTTATTTCTTGCGCTGTTGCTGCCCCCACCATCGCAATTGACGTAAAGCTTCGACGCATGGGGATAGGTGTTCTTGCCTACGCTTAGCCACCATCGGGATAGGCTTTCTACCGCGAATTCGGAAGTGTCTTTTGAAACACCCAAATTGACGAACCCTTCATTCCTGTTGATGTCGTCTATGCCGTAGGGGGTCACTTTGCCCAGTTCTTTCAGCGGAAAATCATGATCCAATACTTTTGTGGGGTTCTTCTTTTCACGATACGTCCTACCGTTGTTTTTGAAATTGCCCACAAGCTCTTTCTTTTTCGCGTCAATTGAGATCACCGGCTCGCCGGAATCCAAAAACTGCTTCACTTTGCCGTTAATATATTCAAACTGGACGTTCCTGTCTGGATGCTCCTCTCCCACCTGAAGCATTTTCTGGTTAAGTTGCAGGCTGTATCCTAATTTCTCCAGAATGGCAGCAACCACATTGTGTCCTAGTTCATATCCTCTTTCATTGAGCTCCCGCTTTATTGTTCTTGTGCTTTTTGTCGTGTAGACCAATGGATTCTCCGGGTTTCCAAAGGTGGAACCGCTGACAATTCTTTCGAGTTCCATCACGATGACCGGATACTTCGCCTGAACGCTTTTCCTGCCACCGCCCGCCTTTCGGACTCTCGCCGGGCTTTCATCAGGCATACTGTTCTCTTTCATTCCCGCCACGATGGTATTCCTGGACTTGCCGCTTAGGTTCGAGACTATCGCTATGCCTCCGAAACCCAAGGCTTCCGCTTCGCTACCCAAATAGCGGCGAAGTTGCTTTTCGTTCAATAAAGGCATCATTTGATTGATCTTTTTCCTCAATTCTTCATGCATAAGAAAACGCCTCCTCACGTCTCCCTTAGCATATACTATGACGCCTAAATAGTCAAGTTATTTGTCAACAGCTCCTAAGCGAAAAAGAAACGAAACCATTCGACAAACATTGTGCCAAAAAACAGAACTCTCCACTAAATGAAAATCAATAAAAATCAAACAGAATCCAACACAAAACAACTTAGATAATGAATACATAATCATCGTTCCAGAAATTTTTTCAAAAAAATTCTTTGACCCCGCTTGACCAATTAAAAAGCCTCGCTATACTTTTGGGACACTTGAGGTGAGTTGGAACGAAAATTTGTAAATCGTTCAGGTTAATAAAAATTAAATCGAAAGAAACTAAATTTTTTTTTGACCCCCTGTTGACAGAAAATGAAGTTCGACTAAAATCTCGTGCGTGTGATGTTGATGAGGAAAGAACTTAAAGAAATAGACAACGAATAGTCAGTAAATCTTTGAGTAACTCTTATCGATAATTTGATCTTTGACAATTTGGTAGTGATGAAAACGGCAGGTTAATGGTGCCGTCGTTAAGACAGCAAAAAAACCATTGGCCGGTCATAGAAATTTCGACGAAATTTTTGTGAACTCCAAGAAAACCAATGAGGATTGGTGATGGAATAATAAAGTCCCTGAACGATGACCATTGTTTAGGGCAACCAGAGAGAAATCTCGATCAGTTTAATTTTAGCTGTTCCTGCAAAGGAATATTTGCTATATCGAAATAAATTGAAGGGTTTGATCCTGGCTCAGAATGAACGTTGGCGGCGTGGATTAGGCATGCAAGTCGTACGGAAGTAGCAATACTTTAGTGGCGAAAGGGATAGGAATACATAGATTATCTGCCCTCAAGTCGCGGATAGCGGTGGGAAACTGCCGGTAATACGCGATGTGTTCTCCGGAACAAAGGTGTGATTCCGCTTGTGGATGAGTCTATGTCCTATTAGCTAGTTGGCGGGGTAACTGCCCACCAAGGCTGAGATGGGTACGAGGCGTGAGAGCGTGTCCTCGATCACTGGAACTGAGACACTGTCCAGACACCTACGGGTGGCTGCAGTCGAGAATCTTCGGCAATGGACGAAAGTCTG
>JAIRTV010000101.1 GCA_031254675.1 Planctomycetaceae bacterium
AGGAGAATGTATCGGCTATCTTTGTCTCAACCAAAATTTTATTACACAAAGCTCCGCGATAACTGCCCATCCGATCAATTATCAGAATGAACAACTAATTGCCAATCCACCAACAATTGCAAACCCCCAATGGGATGCGTCGTATGGTTTTCGAAGTATGCATTCCGGCGGCGCGTCATTTGCGTTGTGCGACGGTTCAGTTAAATTCGTTGCGGAAAGCGTAGAACACGCCATTTATCGCGCAATGGCTTCCCGCGCAGGAGGAGAAACTCTTCGCATCCCCTAAATATTGTCCGAAAATATCCAATCCTTATTTTTAAAATTTCATTACAGGAAAATATTTATGAAACATCATTTTATTATTGTGTTTTTAATTACAATATCATTGTTTATCGGTTGTTCAAAGTACAATCGCCCTCCGCTTGTTCAGGTTGAGGGAACGGTTCTGTACAAAGGAAAACTGTTGGAAAAAGGAACAATCGTTTTCGATATTGTCGGCTCTGTCAGCGGAAATGCCGAAATCGTTAACGGGCAAATCGTTAATCCGACAACCTATCGTCAAGGCGATGGAATTCCTGCCGGTAACGCAAAAATTGCCGTTTATTCGACAAAGGAAAGAACAAAACCATCGGCTCACTCAACCGATTCAAAATATCCCGAAGGACATCCGGGAAATATAACAACTAACAGTATGTCAGAAACCGTTTCACTAATTCCCGAAAAATACAATAATCCGCAAACGAGCGGTTTTACTTGTACACTTGAAAAAGGTAAAGTCAACTCAATCCATTTGGAGATTGAATAAACATTTTTGTTTGATACTCAGTGCGTCGAAAATCATTTGGCATTCTTTTACCGAAGAGCTTTCATCTGAAAGGCAACGCTCGAAATAATCAAGCGGTTGGTATTCCTCACTGTTGTGAACACGCACTGATTTCCTGTTTGCTGAGCATTCCGGGAACCTCCCGAACATAACGCGGAATCGCATAACCAGGAAGAGAATCACGAAGTTGTTCCAGCAAACGCCTACCCAATACAGAGGAAACTTCAAAATGCGCCGCCCCCTGTACGCGATCCAGTTGATGCAAATAATAAGGAATAATCCGATGGCTAATTAATCGATCAAAAAGTTGATACAAAACATCAAAATTATCGTTGATCCCCCTCAATAGAACTGTTTGAGCCAAAATAACCGGAACTCGTAAATCTTCACGTTTTGCCCAAAAATCATCGCCCAACTCATTCGGGTGATTAACGTGCAACACCAGATAAGTTGGGAATGGCGACGACAATATCTTGACCAACTCCGGCGTCAACCGACTCGGCAAAATAACCGGCAACCGCGTGTGAATCCTGATCCTCTTAACATGAGAAATTTTGGCGATATAATAAAACCATTGATCAAGTTCCCCATCATCAAGCAACAAAGGATCACCACCACTCAGAATCACCTCTTCAATACTGTTGTCCGAACAAATCGGAGCAAGAACCGTTTCAAAATCGCCAAAACAACGTCCGGTAACATAACTTTTGTCGGAAGAGTTCAGTTTTGGGAAAAAACGACGAAAACAAAAACGACAATGGATACCACAACCATCAGAAATAGGCAAAAGAACTCGTCCCGCATACTTTTTCAGAACACAACACGAAGAACCACCCAAAAAATCCGTCGGTAACTCCGCAAGCGGATCACAAGAAAAACCCGAAACAATCGCACATTCCTCCTGACGAGGAAGAATTTGCAGCAAAAGCGGATCACAAGAATCGCCCCGCCTCATTTTGTCAACAAAAGAACGTGGTACAAACAACGGATAATCCCGACAAACCGAAGAATCCACCAAAACAGTTGGCAATCCAAGCATCCGAAAAAGTTCCGGCAACTCCGTAACCGCTTGACTTAATTCGTCTTTCCAATTAATATTAGTCCCATCAACTTTGGTCTTCATGAACCAAGTATAACCCGCTCACCTCTTCAAATCAAGGAATCACTTTTATGGCTTCTGTAAACACAAGCGACTTTCGAAAAGGTCTCAAAGTACAAATCGACGGCGACCCCTATATTATGATCGAATGTAATTTCGTCAAACCAGGCAAAGGGCAGGCTCTGTATAAATGTAAACTTCGTAACCTCACAAAAGGTACTGTTCTTGATCGTACCTACAAAAGCGGTGATACATTGGAATCCGCCGACATCACGGAAATTGATGCTCAATATCTTTTCAAAGATTCTCACGCATTCACATTCATGGATAACGAATCCTACGAACAATATGAACTCTCCGCCGATTTAGTTGATGACGCATGGAAATATCTCAAAGAGGGAATGATCTGCAAAATGATGTTGCACAACAACGCCCCCATCGGAATGACTCCACCCAATCATGTTACCTTAACAGTCGAATACACCGAACCGGGAGTTCGCGGAAATACCGCAACCAATGTCACCAAACCCGCCAAAGTTGATACAGGCGCCGAAATTCTCGTTCCCAATTTTGTCGAAACCGGCGACAAAATCAAAGTAGATACCCGAACCGGAGATTACATCGAACGGGTCAAAGAATAACAAACAAATTACGTCAATCAAAATTGGAAATGCGGTTTTTCCTCTGATATTTATTGTCGTTTGGGTTCAAAATTTCCATGACTGTTGAGCCAACAAATAGTCAACATGATAAAGAATTTTGTTATCTCTCCCTCGTTGCCGAGATACGGAAATCATTTTACCGCCAAAACGAACAAGAACTCATTCAAACGTTTTTGGATGTTATTGTCCGTTTTTTTCCTCTCACCAAAGTATGGTACGGAACTTATGTCGGTCAAACAATTCGTCCCATTTTTCACGCCGGAATCGTGAAAAGTTGTATTGATTTCGTCCAAATTGAGAATACCGCAAACACAAAACCTTCACACAACGATTTTCCGTTGCTTCAGGCAATTGCCGAAAACCAACCAATCGCAAGACATCACCTTGATCAGCAAGAACAACGCCCCCAATGGCAAACGTTTCTCGAAAATTCGAAATGCCGCTCTGTTTTGGCAATTCCGGTCGAAATTCAAAACAAAATCGAAGCGGGAATTGTGTTTTATTCTTTTTTGCCTGATCCGTTTGACCCGACAACGATTGGTTATTTTGTTCGCTGCGTTCAGGAGTTAACCACAACAATTTCTGAAAAACGTCTTTGGGCAAAACAATTACGGGAACTCAAGAAAGAAAAAGAACTCGCCAATGCCAACGCTTTGGCAAAAACACGGTTTCTGGCAAATATGTCCCACGAAATCCGAACACCAATGACCGCAATTCTTGGTTTTACGGAAGTTCTTCTCCGTGATCATCTCGCTCCGTTCTCCAATCTATCCCCGCAACTCCACGAAATCATTCCAACCGGTCAAACTAATCAAACGGAAAACGCACAAAATCTTCCAACATTAAAATCTTGCCTTGAAACGTTGAACTATTGCAAAAATACGGCGCAAATTATTCAGAGTAACGCGGACTTTCTCCTGTCAATTCTTAACGACATTTTGGAATTTTCCAAACTGGAAGCCGGTATGTTGAAAGTCGAGAAAATTGAAATTTCACTCCAATCATTTTTTCGAGAATTGATGCTGTTTTATTCGATTCAGGCGCAAGCAAAAAATCTGACGTTTTCGACAAAAATTCTGACACCGCTTCCGGTTTTTGTGAATACGGATCCGTTGCGGTTCAAACAAATTCTGATGAATTTACTTGGCAACGCCATCAAATTCACACAACAAGGTGAAATTACGGTTTCTATCGCGTGGGTTCCGGCGGAACCAAAAAACAAACCCAAAAATCTCTTGCGGAAACATCAATTGGAATCGCCGCGAAAACAACACGCCAGACATAAAAAAAATATTATTGTTGAGGGTAGTTTATTTGTTTCGGTGAAAGATACAGGTGTTGGTATTTCGCAGAAAATTTTATCTCGATTGTTTGTGCCGTTTCAGCAGGCGGATTCGGGAACGACGCGGCGATTTGGAGGTTCGGGTCTTGGTCTGGTAATTGCAAGACGATTGATTCGACTTTTGGGCGGTGAAATGGTTGTTAAAAGTCGGGAAGATTTTGGCAGTACGTTTACGGTGATGTTGCCGCAACAATTTGATCACGAAATACGTCTTGAGTCTTTCCCTGACAATTTTGAGAATACGATAACTTTGTCCGAATTACCGTTTTCCGAAACGCCGTCGGATTTGCCGGTTGCCGATTCGGTAACGCCAACAATATCTCATTCTCTTGCGGGGCGGCGGATTCTTTTGGCGGAAGACGACAAAGATATTCGGCGTTTATTTTCTTTGATTATGAAAAAAGAAGGAGCGGAAATTGTCGAAACGGACAACGGACAAGCAACGATAGAAATGGTTACGAAGTACTTGCAGAATGAATTGCCGTTTGATATGATTTTGATGGACATGGAGATGCCGGTCATGAATGGTTACGCGGCAACTCGTCAATTGCGTCAAGAGGGTTACACAAAACCGATTATTGCGTTGACGGCTCATGCGTTACCGGAAGAGCTCCAACAATGTTTGGACGCCGGTTGTGATGATTATATCATGAAACCAATTCTTCGTGATGCCTTGATCGCTTCAATCTTGAAACATTTAAATAAACTTAACTGAATCAAATTAACAATTCCAATTAAACATTTAACCACGTAAAGTTATGAAACGAATTTTGTTTATTCTTTGTTTTGTTGCAACAATTCAGATGTTGTCGTTATCGTTGATGTTGTTTGCGGACGATTCGATTATTGCAACGGGAGCTCAAGTTGAGAAGGTTGTTGATGGTTTTGGGTTTATCGAAGGTCCCGCCGTAACCTCCAACGGAGACATTTATTTTGTTGATGATCCGAACAGCAAAATTTATTTTTGGTCGGTTTCGGATCGGAAGTTGTCGGTATTTGTGGAGCAATCC
Source organism: Planctomycetaceae bacterium (assembly GCA_031254675.1). Taxonomy (GTDB): domain Bacteria; phylum Planctomycetota; class Planctomycetia; order Pirellulales; family Thermoguttaceae; genus WRKP01. The sequence continues at coordinate 4,937 of JAIRTV010000101.1, forward strand.
GCTCACGCCAACGGAATGTACGTTGATCGAAACGGTGATTTGGTTGTTTGCGAAGGCGAAACCGGTTGTGTTGTTTCGTATGATCCGTCGGGCAAACGAACAGTGTTGGCTTCGACTTTTGACGGTAAGCGGTTCAACAAACCGAATGATCTTTGGATTGACTCGAAGGGCGGAATTTATTTTACTGATCCTGTTTACGGCAAAGATTACAAGGTTATTCAAGATGGAGAACATGTGTATTACATTTTGCCGGACAAAAGTAAAGTGTTAAAAGTTGTTACTGATATGGTGAAGCCAAATGGTATTATTGGTACGCCGGATGGCAAACAACTTTATATTACGGATCAGGTTGCCGGCAAAGTTTGGCGTTACGTTATTCAGCCGGATGGAACGTTATCGGACAAAATGTTGTTCGCCAATATTGGAGTTGACGGGATGACCATTGACAATCGCGGCAACATTTATATTACGGCGGATCAGATTTACGTTTTCGATTCGAACGGGAAGGAGATTCAACGTATCAAAGTTCCCGAAGTTCCTGCAAATCTCTGTTTTGGTGGTAAAGATCGTAAAACGTTGTATATTACTGCTAGAAAAGGATTGTATCGCCTTGAAATGAATGTTCACGGCTATTAACTTCTTGTATTTGATTCTGCACTTTCCTAAAAAACGGGCGATTTTTTCGAAACATTACCTGCCAAAATTCCGAAAATTTTTTTAGAAAAAGAAGAATTTCTCTTGACTTTTGGTTTTACTTTTCATAAACTTTAACTTGCTTCAATTACGATACGTATTTTTGCTGTGTTGTTTTGCAGTAAATGTTTCGTGATAATTTCAAGAAAACCTTATAAAAGAAGGAGTATGACAATGGATAATTTCGCAACAATTTTGGTCGGACTTTTTGCATTATTTTTGGCGAAAAGTCAAATGTTAAA
>JAIRTV010000066.1 GCA_031254675.1 Planctomycetaceae bacterium
ACACCGTATGGACGCGACCCCGGACATCCACAAGAACAACCGTGGCTCCGCGCCGCACTGTTACCAAATGCCGGCGTGAGCGGTGAAAATAGTTCGGGTCCTTCTGCGTTTACATTGTCGCAAGGAGCGTGTGCCACTGGCAGTAGCGATATAATATCAAATCCCGATATTGATTCAGTAACTTCCGGTATTGCAGAGTTTATCGGTTGGCGTGGCTATCTTTGGCTTTCTGCCCGCGCTCCAGCAACACTTTTTTCAACCTATAGCACACCGAATCCGCTTCACCCTGATTTAGGTTGGAGATCAGTTTACGGTTATTATGCCGCTCGAAGTTTTCATGTCGGTGGTGTTAATATAACATTAGGAGATGGAAGTGTTCGGTTTGTTTCTGAAACAATTTCGCGACAACTTTGGCAAAATTATGGTAAAATGAACTCTGGACTCCCTAAACAAGGATTATAAAATGATACACTGTCTGAAATTGAAACCAATTGGTTTGGTTATTTTGAGTTTATTAGTTTTCGTTTTCTTAGCTGTCGGTTGCCATCGGAAACCCACACGCCCAGCCGATTTACCAGAATTGACTCCTTGCACTATTTCTGTGACATTCGGAGGCGAAGTAATCGAAGGCGTTGGTATTATATTGATTCCCGAAGATACACAAATCAATAAATGGAGAGCCGGCGGAAAAACAGATAACGAAGGAAGAGCAACAATGATAACAAGTTCGGTTTTTGACGGAGTTGTTCCTGGCAATTATGTTGTTTCGTTCAAGAAATTGGACAAACCGGTCGGTATGCAGGAACCACCTTCATTGATTCCGAAAAAATACCTGCCCAATCAGTCCAAAGAAACTATTACCGTCACAAAAGAACAGAAAGAATATGTGTTCGAACTCGAAGGATTAAAATAAACAACACAAAAAATGGTCACCACATTACAATATCTGTTGAACTCGTTCTCTCTTCCGGTAAACGGCAACGTTTTTAGTAGTAAACGTGACAGCGAACTGCAACTTATATTCTTCTGTAAATCTCTATAATATAAATACTGACGCCGAACTCGAAAAAAGGTGGACAATATTTTGCCGAAATATTGCGCTGGTTGAATATTGGGGAGCGATGAGATACAATGGGTAGGCAATTAGAAACTCATACCGTAACGTAATCCAATCAATAACAACACGGTGTGGTCAATGTTCTCCAGGCAACATCAAACGTAACTCATTCACAGTTACGAAATCACATTTAATAAGACTCTAATAGAGGTACATCAATGCTTTGGGAAATCGATATTTTTCCGGCTCCGACACAGCCGGATGTTCACGGTCAATCAGTGTCACAAGACGCCGTTGATTTGGGACTGTCCGATAAAATTACTGATGTTACGGTAAAAACCGCTTACGGATACCTTATTCAAGGGAATCTCAACGAAACAAACGTCAATATGCTCGCCGAAAAACTTCTCGCCGATCAAGTTGTCGAATGTTTTCAATCATCAGTTGTATCTGTTACATCAGTCGCCTCTTCGGTTGCCGATAATAATCGAAAATCGGAAAATGATTGTTCACAAAAAATAATTTATGTTCTTCCCAAACCTGGTGTAACTGATTCTGTTGCGGAAAATGCCCAGAAAATGATTGCTGATTTCGGTATGGCAACGGAAGCGGTTCGGACATTCAAAAAGTATTGGATTTCCGGTGTTGCTGATTCGGACTTGAAATTACTTGCCGCAAAATTGCTCGCTAATGACGCTGTTGAACAAATTGTTTTCGGCGATTTACCGTTCGATAAACTCGATGTTGGTTCGTCTTACGAATTTAAGTTGACGACAATTCCGATTCGCGAAATGGACGATTCAGAACTTCAACTCCTCAGCAAAAACGGGCAACTCTATCTTTCACTTGCCGAAATGCAGACAATTAAATCTGCGTTTCAAAAACTCAATCGTGATCCGACCGATATCGAATTGGAAACATTAGCCCAAACTTGGAGTGAACATTGTTCGCATAAAACATTGGCGGGTCGAATCCATTATGTTCGGGAAAACGCGGACGGAACACTATTTGAACGGCAATTTCAAAATATGCTCAAGGAAACCATTTTTGCCGCCACACAACAGCTTTGTGAAACGAAAAGCGAGATTGCGGAGCGTTGTGTTAGTGTTTTTTCCGACAATGCCGGTGTGGTAACGTTTGACGATGAGTACAATATTTGTTTCAAGGTGGAAACCCATAATCATCCTTCGGCGTTGGAGCCTTACGGTGGAGCCAATACGGGATTGGGGGGAGTTATTCGTGATCCGATGGGAACGGGGTTGGGAGCCAAACCGGTTGCCAGTACGGATATTTTTTGTTTCGCGCCACCGAATATCAACGCCAATGAATTACCGCCTGGAGTGTTACATCCGCGCCGAATTATGAAAGGTGTTGTTTCCGGCGTTCGTGATTACGGTAACAGAATGGGGATTCCTACTGTCAACGGAGCTGTTTACTTCGATAAACGGTATCTTGGTAATCCGTTGGTTTTTTGTGGCAATGTCGGAATTTTGCCGAAGAATAAATCATTCAAAGAACCGAAACCGAATGATTTAATTGTTACGATTGGTGGTCGAACTGGTCGGGACGGAATTCACGGTGCCACATTTAGCAGTGCGGAACTGACCAGCGAAAGTGAAACAATTTCCGGCGGCGCGGTACAAATTGGTAACGCTATTACGGAAAAGATGGTGCTGGATGTCATGCTTCAAGCTCGTGATCGTGGACTTTACAATGCTGTTACGGATTGTGGCGCCGGTGGTTTTTCCAGTGCGGTGGGCGAAATGGGCGAAACGATTGGAGCGGAAGTCGAATTATCCAACGCACCGCTGAAATATGAAGGTTTGAACTACACCGAAATATGGATTTCCGAAGCACAGGAACGAATGGTGTTTGCTGTTCCGCCCGATAAATGGAACGAATTTAAAAAACTTTGTAACAACGAAGATGTTGAAGCAACGGTGTTGGGAGTGTTCAAACCGACGGGACGATTGACTTTGAATTATCATGGACATTGTGTTGCCGATCTTGACATGAATTTGTTACACGATGGTCGTCCGCCGGTGGTTCGGGAAGCCCGTTATCAATATTGTACCGTTTCGAAAAATTTAACTCTTAGCAACGATGATACAAAAACTTGCCCTAAAACTTGTACAAACGATTTGGCGGGCGATTTTTCCAATGATTTGAAACAGATATTATCGTCGTTTAATATTGCGAGTAAGCATTGGATTATTCGGCAATACGATCATGAGGTTCAGGGCGGCAGTGTTATTAAGCCGTTAATTGGTGTTACGAATGATGGACCGAGTGATGCGGCGGTGATTCGTCCGCGTTTGGATTCACGGCGTGGGTTGGTACTTTCTTGTGGCATGAATCCGTTTTACGGTGATATTGATCCTTACCGAATGGCGGCGTCGGGTATTGACGAAGCGGTACGGAATGCGGTTGCGGTTGGCGCCGACCCAAAAACAATCACACTCCTCGATAACTTTTGCTGGGGAAATACTGACCGACCCGAAACACTCGGTTCGCTCGTGGAAGCGGCGTTGGCTTGTTATGATATTTCGCTCGGTTTTGAAATGCCGTTTATCAGTGGCAAAGACAGTCTCAATAATGAATTTCGTTCGGTAAACGCCGAACCGATTGCAATTCCGCCGACATTGCTTATTTCCGCCATGGGACAAATCGATGATGTAACAAATTGTGTTACAATGGATTTGAAACAACCGAACAATATTTTATATCAAATTGGCGAAACAAAAAACGAATTAGGCGGTTCTCATTTTGCGTTAATCCGAAATTTACAAAACGGTGAGGTACCGTCGTTGGATGTTCCGAAAGCGAAAAAATTGTATGAAATGTTGCATCAAGCGATTCAACATGGTATTGTGCGAAGTGTCCATGATTTGAGTGAAGGCGGTCTTGCGGTTGCTGTTTCGGAAATGTGTTTTGCCGGCGGGTTTGGTGCGGAACTGACCGGAAATTTTGATTCTATTACACTATTTAGCGAATCGAACAGCCGATTTGTTGTTGAGATTGACCCGATTCATGTTCCGGCGTTTGAATCTTTCTTTGCTGGATTGCCGGTTCGCAAACTTGGTAAAGTTGTTGCGGAAAAAATTCTCCGCTTTGGCAATACTTTTTCTGTCAATATCGACGAACTCAAAACCGCTTGGCAACATCCGCTGGATTGGTAAAGTCTTCAACTGTTACGATCTATTCGATTAACGGTTTCTTTCATCGATAAATCAATATATTGCGACGTTAAATGGTATTGTGTTCCGACAAGTTTTTTAAAAGTCGGTTCCGTTTTAAAAATTCTCTTTTAATGAGACGAAAATAAAAGGACAATCTCTACCCGTGTGAAGTAGAGAAATGTCCCTTTTTTCTTTATCAGAAGAAAACGCTATCTCCAATCAATGGGCGCTTCGCCGTTGGTTTTCATCCATCAATGTTAATAGAGATGGATACCAATAAAATTGGTCGAATCGTTCGGCGATCAAGCGGAATTTTCTGCGTTAATGATTTCCGATGGACTACAAGAAAAAAGCGTTGACCAATCGGTAACGGTAACGTTCATTGATTTGTTCGCGCCATATTTTGGCTTTGGCGACAATTTCTTCCACGCCACAATCATAAAACAATCGCACCAATTCAAACGCATCGTCTTGTAAAACAACTATTTGGAAACAATAATCCATCGGAATAAAACCCAAAAAACGGCATCCGCGTTTCACATGCAAGGAAACACTCCAAGAATCAAAATCTTGCAACGGCGAACCGTAAAGGATTGTGGGTGTTACGTCAATCCACGGACTAACAGTAAGAGTTGCGGTTTTGGAGTTATTTTTGGAGTTTTTTTCGGATTTATTTTCAAACGTGAGTTGTGGAGAGCAAAACACTTGCGATTTGGCACGCGGAAACGGTGAAAAACGGGCAATCGCCACTTCTTCGGCAACATCGCGAATACATTTTTGTGCCCAACGCGAACCCCAAAGTTTTTCAATTTCATCGCGACTTATTTCGCCAATGTCGTAAGTCATATCGTCTGGGCTTTGGATCCAAGCATTCCTTTTAGTAAGATTATTCATTTTATCCTCCTGTTTACCGCGTTTGGCACAGATATTGGCGGTTTCAACGAAGCCGGAAACTCTTTATTGAAGATTTGTTGCCGGCTGTCTCGTCCGTGAGACTGAATTAACATGGTGCGTTTATGGTCAATTTTCCGATTTTGCGACATCGAAAATAAAAAAATTCTGTGTTTTCTAGGTCTTCTGTGTTTTCCTGTTCAAAGGAAATCATCAGTTTTGTGCGATTGGGCAACAATTTCTTCGTTTGACTGGGCAAAAATCAGAAAAAGGTACGCACTTTAAGACAAAGAGTACGCACTTTAAGGCAAGGAGTACGCACTTTAAGACAAAAGGTACGCACTTTAAGGCAAGAAGTACGCACTTTAAGACAAGAAGTACGCACTTTAAGACAAGGAGTACGCACTTTAAGACAAGGAGTACGCACTTTAAGACAAAAGGTACGTACTTTAAGGCAAGGAGTACGCACTTTAAGACAAGGAGTACGCACTTTAAGGCAAAAGGTACGCACTTTAAGACAAGGAGTACGCACTTTAAGGTAAGAAGTACGCACTTTAAGACAAAAGGTACGTACTTTAAGGCAAAAGGTACGCACTTTAAGACAAAAGGTACGCACTTTAAGACGAAAGATACGCACTTTAAGGTAAAAGGTACGCACTTTAAGGCGAAAAACTCCCTAAATTAGGCGGGAAATTCCCAATCAATGGGCAATGTTACTTATCAGAAGCGCGATGTTTCTCGGAAACATGGAGTTGGTGGTCGCCGGCTCGAATTGGAGAACCGCCGGCAAGGAGATTCCAAACCGTTCGCCAACACAAATTGCCGCCCACAAAGCAGAAACAGTAATATTGCCTCAAAAGCGGGCAATCTTTTTCAGATTGACGGCACGTTAAAATTCGGCTTTTGCCATGAAACAAGGGATATTTTAAGATAATTCCGCTCTTTACAAAAGTCCGGTTAAATCAATAAATCACTCTTCCAATTCCTAAATTAGCTTGTTGTAGGCGGCTTCAAAATTGACTCAATTTGAAATACCATGAGGATTTAACAAAATTTAACGTTGGAATTTTGGATTGAGAATGCGGAGTCGAGTTAGAGCGACAAGGGTTCACTGGCGAGTTGGCGTTCGTGTTTTGTCATTTCGTAGATATCGCGGAGCAATTGGACATCGCAAGAACGTTGTTCGACATTGCGGCGAGCGAACATACGGGCTTGCGTCTGAACCAATGTCTCAACAGCAGTCTCCGTAACTTGCCCGAATGTCCGCGCGTAATTGACAAAACTCGGAACATTCGTCGTGACAAACCCGTAAACCATACTACACGCTCCAATTGTTTTTCCGGTAAAAATACTTGTGTTGATTGCTGTTTTGGCGTAATCACCGATAAAACATCCTACAAATTGCATTCCGGTTTTTACTTTTCTATTGGCGTATTCCATTACAACTTCGCCGTAAGTATTTTTTAGATCGCTATTGCTGGTTCCGGCGCCGAGGTTGACCCAACTACCAAGATAACTGTGTCCAAGAAAACCATGATGTTGTTTATTGGAATACGGTTCGATAATAGACGCTTCGACTTCGCCTCCAACTTTGGTCGTGCTGCCAAGCGAAACAGCGTCTTTTATAGCAGAATGTTCAATAATTTTCACGTTCTTGCCAACATAAACCGGACCACGGAAAAAACAATGAGGTCCAATATTGACGCCGGATTCCAAAATAATCGGTCCATCACTACTGTCCGTCACGCAATATTGTCCCAATGTCCGTCCGTCCGCCGAAAAAACACCATCAGCAATTTCGGTATATTCCCGAGTTCGCAGGCGATCATGAAGGTTGTCGTTCATAATGCGAATTTGATGCCGAACAATATCGTGAGCGTATTCAAGCATCGGAATCGGAATATCAAGCGGCGGCAATTTTTTATCCTCAATAATTCCTAAAAGTTGCGAAACACCAATCCGTTCATTGGGAAGCGGATTCTCGCGGGAAAAAAGCGCACAGGCAACTCCGTGCGGTCCCGCAACAACTCCTGATCGCCCTTCCGAAACAAGACGCTTGAAATGTTCAATCAAATCGACATGCGGAACAACTCGTGCATTGAGAATAAGAACCGGTTCGGAACGATTTCCCTTTTCGGGTTGCCAAATCCAAGGGTAATCCGAAAGAACAAGCTCTCTCAAATAAGGACGAACAATCACTTCAATATTGTCCGAAAGACGACGAATCAAATGGATCAACCGGTATGTTCCAATATTAATCGCAAATGCCGGACGGGCGATAGTTGCAGGGAACAACTGAGGCGAGAGATTATCTTCAAATAAAATAATATGCATGAGTGTTGCGTCGTTATAAAATAAGAGACGGAATTTAGTTAAAATTTAACGATCAACGAAAGTATAGCACATAAAAAACAATTGGGAATAAAACCACAAAAATAATTC
>JAIRTV010000137.1 GCA_031254675.1 Planctomycetaceae bacterium
ACATTTTAAGATTCGGTTTTCACGGAATACTGTAAAATTTAGTATTTTTGGAAGGAAAATTTTTATGAATACAATTCTTTCGGACTGGTTGCAATCTGGGACGTTGCTTCTTGACGGTGGTTGGGGAACGCAACTTCAGCTTCGTGGTCTTGAAACTGGAGCCCATCCTGATCTTTGGAATCTCGCTCAACCGGAAAAAGTTCGGGAAGTTGCGGAGGCTTACGTTGCAGCCGGAAGCAATGTCATTTTGACCAACACATTCGGGGCAACACGTTTTACGTTGGGACGACACGGCTATGAAGACAAAGTCGAGGAGATCAATCGAGCGGGAGTTCGTATTTCGTTGGAAGCGGCAAAAAAAAGCCAAAATGGTGATGTCAAAGTGTTTGCGTCGATTGGACCGAGCGGAGTTGTGTTGATGATGGGCAATGTTACCGCTGACGATTTGTACGCGGCATTTCTTGAGCAAGCCCAAGCAATCGCTCTCGAACAACCTGATGGAATTGTGGTTGAAACCATGAGTGATCCTGAAGAAGCGGTTCTTGCGGTGAAAGCTGCTAAAACGACAGGTTTGCCTGTGGCGGCGTGTATGGTGTTCGATTCCGGCAAAAACAAAGATCGAACTATGATGGGAACCACGCCTGAACAAGCTGTTGAACGTTTAACTGCTGCTGGAGCGGATATTATTGGTTCAAACTGTGGACAAGGAATTGACGGATTTATTCCGATTTGCCAACGAATGCGTGCTGTTACTAAATTACCGATTTGGATGAAAGCCAATGCCGGATTGCCGGAAATGGTGGAAGGCAAAACGGTGTACCGACAAACGCCGGAAAAATTCGCTGAATCCGCTCAACAACTTGTTCAAGCCGGAGCTAATTTTATTGGCGGATGTTGCGGAACAACACCGGAATTTATTGCCGCACTAAAAATGAAAATTACGCACGGCTAACGTGATTCCTAATAAAACGAGAAACGTCTGGCGGTTGCAATACGTTTTTCACCGCCGGTTCGAATCACTCGCGAAACACCGAGAGCGACATGCGTAACAATAATATTACGACTTGCTATAAAAAAATTCGGAACATTCCGCAAATAAAAGTATCGATACGGTAACGGAAATTGTTCGTCTCTAACGTGTGTACAATAAATCTGAAATTCTTGTCCCGGAAAATGGGTTTTACTGTATTCGGTGGCATAAGGAACATCAATAGACCGCGTGCAGACAACACAAGAATCTGGATAAAGCCGATGTTCCGTAATATCTTGTTCTTGAACAATGATATCACCGAGAAGTCGTCGCGATTCACGTTTTCCGCTAAAGTACCAACATGGACTAAATCACGGTTGGTAACTTTTTCTGACCAATTTTGAGAGGACATGATATTAAGCGTTATGGGTATTTGTACTGTATCAATTAATTTATTGAATTGCTCTTTAATTTTCTTTGGAAATAGGTAGAATACTTTTTTTGATATGGAGGTGGTTTTATGGGGCAACTTTTGAAATACGTAAACGTGAAATTGAGCAGGATACAGAATTCAACCAAACCGATATTTGTGGAGCGACATCATGCAACACGTACTTGTCCAAATTGGGTAAAATGGAACGTCGAAAAATGTTCTTTACGAAGAGAATACGCAAGATTCTACCACCACAAAACAAAAAATAGACTACCAAAAAGACGCGCAAATTAACGTATCTAAATTACACTGTACAGGTATGATTTTGCTAATTTATATCTGATGACAACTTCCCCAAGTCTTAAAATAAATATAGGAAATATCCTGCGATGAAATCACATTTTTTAAGTTTTGGGTATGATAGATTAAAACAAATCGGCAAGAAAAGAACAAAAAAAACTAATCGGTCAAGTGCAAGCGAAATTGACGCACTCAAGTGTGTTTAACCTGAATTTTATAACTAGTTATATCAAAAGGACTTATAATCCAATTTTGCTCAATTTTTGCACATTATGAAACAAAAAAAATATTATTGAACCGATATTTGTAAAACTCTTGATATGTCAACATATTGATTTTTAGAACAACTTTTATAAACTCAATATGCGATACAATAATATAGCAAAATCGGGTGATTTCAATGTTTCAAACACTTTGATTTACAGTGTGAAACACAACTTTGCAAAAGTTCAGTTAAAAGATAAAAAATACAAAAATCCATGAACATTGAAATTCAAACGCCAAACGAATATATGAAATATTTATGTTCTTGTTCGTTAAATAATCAAGACACAAAAATATAATTGTGCAATTATATTTTATAAGCCTTATGAATTTCAATAAATGAACAAAAAATAAATCCCGATGAAAACTAAAAATTGCGAAAATCCTTAAAATTCAAGCATGAAGTGGATATTTGAAACATTTCCTCGCTTGTTTAAGGACTGGGTAGGTACATTTGAACTTTGAACGGTTACAAATGATTTGTTTTAGAGCCAGTGTCTCACCTACACAAAACACAGGACAGTTGCAGGCGAGATGTCAGCGTTTCAACACGACGCT
>JAIRTV010000157.1 GCA_031254675.1 Planctomycetaceae bacterium
GCATTCGGTTTGCCCGCCGAACAGCAAGCCAAAAAAACAGGCATTCCACCGCGAACTATTACCGAAACAAACATCGCCAATTTCCGGCGACAACTCAAAATACTCGGTTTTTCGTACGATTGGAGTCGGGAAATCGCAACAACCGATATTCAATATTTTCGCTGGACGCAATATATTTTCCTGCTTCTCTACAACACTTGGTTTGATTCCGACGAACAACGTGGCAGACCAATCGCTGAATTGCCAATTCCAAATGACGTAACAGATATTGAATCGTACAAAAATGAACATCGTTTGGCGTATCAAATCGAAGCACCGGTCAATTGGTGTCCCGCGTTGGGAACGGTATTGGCAAACGAAGAGGTCATTCAAGGACGAAGTGAACGCGGTAATCATCCCGTGGTACGAATGCCGTTACGACAATGGATGTTACGAATTACGGCGTATGCTGACCGTCTCGAATCAGACCTCGCAGGACTTGATTGGTCGGAAGGAATTAAGGCGTTACAACGAAATTGGATCGGTCGAAGTACCGGTGCTGAAGTTGATTTCTTTATCGGTACAGAAAAAATAGACACGGAAACCAACGAAACAAATTTTCGTATCAATGGTCCCAAATCATGGCGTCAATCGGTTGAAGAAGAATACAACACATGGAAACAAAAACGTCAACAATCAGGCTTTCCACGTAAACCTGATTGTAATGTGTTACGGATTTACACGACTCGTCCTGATACATTATTTGGAGCAACGTATATGGTGATCGCGCCGGAACATCCTTTTGTCAAACGGTTTACAACAGTTGCGCAACAAGAACTTGTTGAACAATATTGTGTGCAAGCCGCATCGAAAAGCGATCTTGATCGAACTGATTTGGCAAAAGAAAAGACCGGAGTTTTCACCGGTTCTTACGCATTGAATCCGATCAACAATGAACCGATTCCGATTTGGGTTGCCGATTATGTATTGAGTTCGTATGGAACTGGAGCGATTATGGCGGTTCCAGCTCACGATACACGCGACTTTGAATTTGCAAAACAATTTCAATTGCCGATTGTTCAAGTTGTCCGGTCAGTGGATAGCACACAACATATCGGCGTTGACTTTGAAGCGTTTACAGAATCAGGTGTCGCAATGAACAGCGGAAAGTACAACGGTGTCATGACTGCGGAATTTAAGGAACGAATTACAAACGATTTAAGTAACGACGGAATCGGACGCAAAGCCGTGAATTACAAACTCCGCGATTGGCTTTTCAGTCGTCAACATTTTTGGGGTGAACCGTTTCCAATTTTGCACGAAATTGACGACAATAATAAACGTACCGGAAAAACAATACCATTGGAATTATCGGAACTGCCGTTGGATATTCCAAAAGAGTTGAAATTTGACGCGCAACATAATTCGCCGGAACCGCCGCTCGAACAAGCTCCGCCGGATTGGTTGTTTGTTACACGCAACGGAAAAAAATATAAACGTGAAACAAATACAATGCCGCAATGGGCAGGTTCATGCTGGTATTATTTGCGTTTTATTGATCCAAAAAATAATGCAATGCTTGTCGATCCGCAACTCGAAAAAGCATGGATGCCGGTTGATCTTTACGTCGGCGGTGCCGAACATGCAGTGTTACATTTATTGTATGCAAGATTTTGGCATAAAGTGTTGTATGATTACGGGATTGTTTCGCAACCGGAACCGTTTCAAAAACTCGTCAATCAAGGAATGATTCTTGGTGAAACAGAATTTACCGGATTCAAAGATTCCAATGGTAATTGGATTTCCGCAACACAAGTGAATGTTGACCGTGACGGTATTGGTACTTTAAAATCCGACGGGACGAAACTCGAATCTGTAAAACTGGACGCAAAACAAGTTACGAAAAAAGGAGAAAATTTCGTTCTGATTAATGGCGGTAATCAAAACGAAATTCGGGTGGATAGTCGGGCGAATAAAATGTCGAAAAGTCGGGGTAATGTGGTTAATCCTGACGAAGTGGTGGAAAATTATGGTGCTGATGCGTTAAGATTATACGAAATGTTTATGGGACCGTTGGAATCTGTCAAACCTTGGTCAATGGATGGCGTTCACGGTGTTCGTGGTTTTTTGGATCGGGTTTGGAAAATGATTGTTTCTGTTACATCTGAACAGCTAAAACTTGAACCGGCAATTCAGAATATCCCGCCAACCGAAGACCAAAACCGTGTGTTACATAAAACTATCAAATCGGTAACAGAAGATATTCGCAACTTATCCTTCAATACAGCGATTGCCCGAATGATGGAATTTACCAATTTTTTCCTGAAAGAACAGGTTCGTCCGAAATTGGTGATGGAACAATTTACGTTATTATTATCGCCATTTGCACCACATATTGCGGAAGAATTATGGCAGATTCTGGGACATGATCAAACATTGGCTTATGAACCGTGGCCTTGTTATGACGAATCGGCAATTCAAGAAACAACATTGGAAATTCCTGTATCAATTAATGGAAAATTACGTTCAAAAATTTGGGTTCCGGCAACCGCCGACGAAAATACTTTAGAACATCACGCTCTTTCCGATGCAAAAATTGCCGAACTACTGACCGATAAAACAATAGTTAAAAAAATTATCGTTTGCGGTAAAATGATTAACTTTGTCGTGAAATAGAGATGCGTTGTGCGTGATTTGTGGTTTGTGTCGCAAGCGGATAAAATCACGTTTAAGTGAAATTCCGTGACACAAATCACACACCATAAATCCCCCATCCCCAATTATGACCCCTTCCAAGCGTGAATATTTTGACAAACAGGTTGCGTGGGTTCTTGATCGACTTCCGAAAAAAATTCGGCAATTACTTGAAGAAATTCCGTTACACGTTGAAGATTGTCCTTCGCGTCAGATGTTGCGAGAGATGGAAATTGCCTCTGACGAAGAACTTTGCGGTTGCTTTGTGGGCGTGGCTCTCGGCGAAAAGTACGAACGGAACCCACAACTCCCAAACACCGTCATCTTGTTTCGGCAAGGAATTTACGATCTCGCCGTCAACGATCAGGGAATTTTCAGCCGAACAGAACTTCGCCGGCAAATCCGTATCACTCTCCTCCACGAATTAGGACACTTTCACGGTCTCAACGAAAAAGAACTCAACCAACTCGGTTATGGATAATCCGTTTTGCGGGGGGCTTTACGTTTCTACACCATTGGAATATAATAAATCGAAACTATTACGTTCCTTTCGACTCTCATTTCCAACCAATCAGGAGAATAAGAATGATTGTTACGACAAAAGAATTGTTCCGCCACGCTTACGGTAAATACGCAATCGGAGCGTATAATATCAACAACCTTGAGCAAACAGTCGGTCTGTTTCGTGGAAATCTCGGCAAAAAAGCCAAAAATGAAGACCCCGTCGATCCCAAAACCAGTGCCCCATTTATTATCCAAATTTCACGCGGTGCGCGTTCTTACAGCGACAAACGAATGCTCGAAGCGTTAATTCGCGCCGCCAACGAAGTATTTCCCGAAGCCATCTTCGCTGTTCATCTTGATCACGGCACAGAGGAAGCCTGTTATGATTGCATCGACAGCGGATTTTATAGCTCCGTCATGATCGACGCTTCGCACGAAGAATTTGCCAAAAATATCGAAATCACCAAAAAAGTTGTCGATAAAGCCCACGCAAAAAATATCGTCGTCGAAGCCGAACTCGGACAACTCGGCGGTGTCGAAGAAGATGTTGTCGGAAGTGTCAAATTGACCGATCCGGCACAAGCAGCAGAATTTATCGAAAAAACCGGAGTGGATTCACTCGCCGTTGCCATCGGAACTTCGCACGGAGCGTTCAAATTTACCGGCAAACAAGGTTTACATTTTGACGTTCTGGAAAAAATCCAAAAAGCAATCCCAAAAGATTTTCCGTTAGTCATGCACGGCAGCAGCAGTGTTCCCCACGAATGGGTCGAACGTATCAACAATGCCGGCGGAAAACTCAAAGATGCCAGCGGTGTTGACGAAAAACAATATCTTCCCGCTGCCAAACTCGGCGTAACAAAAATCAATATTGATACCGATGGACGCTTGGTATGGTGTGCAATTCATCGTGAACAATTCCGCGACGATCCCGCTAACTTCGATCTTCGTCCGCCGGGAAAAATTTTCATGCAAGCCTACGCCGAATACATTATTCACAAAAATACAGTACTCGGCAGCACCGGACAACTCGAAGGTGTCCGCGAAATGTTGAAAAAAGGCGGAAAATCCGGCGGTTGCTGCTGCTGTTGCGGACATTGAAACTATTGAGGCACGATCTCAATATCGTTCAGTTTAATTTATTGATTTTCTAAACCGGTTGGGTTATTTCCAGTCTGTTTCAAAAATCGGCAGAGAAAAAACAAGGGATATACAACAGTGTGTCCCTTGAATCACTTCAATCTCTCTGCAACAAAATTCGAGATAAAAATAGGTTTATCGTCTTCTCTAACGTGATTTGAAATTTGCGTGTACAAATATCAAATCGCAATTTTTATTTATTTGTAACTATTTAATAGAATTTTGCAGTTAAAATAAAAAAACAAAATTAGCATAATTTTCGTAATTCATAAACAGGCAAACCGGAAAAGATGTTAATTTTGTGAATTTTGTTAAAAGACACGGCATGACGACAAAAATTCTACCGAATAGTTACATTTATTTTAGTTTTCTTATGTTTCCATGACCTTATTTCAGGAAAAAACGGTTAAATTTCTCGGCAAATCATCGAATCCGGCATCCAACGAAATTCTTATCAAGTTGCTTAGTCATCCGATTGATCGTCTTCGTACACTTGCATTTGATGGACTTTATTTGAAGAAGCAGCCGGAATTGTATTTAATTTTGTTTCAAAATTTTCTTCAAGACAAAGATTATTGGTTATCGACGAAATCGTTACAACGGGATCGTCTTTTCCGGTTGACGGACGTCGCGTTTCGAAACGAAAATGACGCGCTCCACGACGCGGCGGCAGCGATAATTTTGGAGCAAAAACTTTACGAAACGCTTCCGGCAATTCTTGCCAATTTGGAGAGTACCAACGAAAAACGTGCGCAAGAATCGCGGACAATGGTTCTTCAGCTTGCGGAATTATTTTATGCGGATTTGCTCAGTGCTTCCGAATTGGAACGCCGGAATTTCGATAAACGTCGCGAATGGTTTATCGAACAATTAGATGCTCCGGTGAAACGTTATGCGGTTCATGGAATTGACGAAGTGTTACAAAGTCTTTTGATTATTACGAAAAAAGATTTTGCAACAATGATAACTCTTGCGAATGATCATCGTTCTGCGGCGGGCAAACGTGTTTCGGAATTTCTGCTCAATGGTCAACATGGAAGTTATATTCGGTTATTGCTGAGTTATCTTGGTGATCCCGACAGTCCTGCGGTCATTGATGAAATATTGACAACGCGATCTGATTCTTTTTTTGTACGTAAAATGTTGGAGTTTGTGGGCGTCAATCCGTCTTCTGAAGTTCAGGATGCTTTGAAACGGTTTCGATCATTTTCGTGGTTTGTGTCCACAAATCCGAATTTGCCGGAATTGGTTCAAGAATTGGAGCCTTGCGCGGTGCAATTGTTACAAGCGAGTAGTTTGCCCAAATATCAGATGGTAGCGCTTTACCGTTTCTTTTTTGAGCGATCTTCGGTGGAATCGCGGCGGTCGGCGGCGGTGGCGGTTCGTCGTTTGGTGGGCGATGATGTCAACGCCATGTTGCTCAAGTTTGTCAACGATTCCGATGCGGAAACTGCGGCAATGATTTTTCGTATTCTTAAATCGCGTGAAGTGAAAGAATTGAGTAACCAATTTGAGCTGTTGGTGAATCGGCGCGAACTGGAAATCAAAAAAGCAATTTACGAAACAACACCGGAACTTCATATTGAAACATTTACATCACGAATCACTCAGATGACTTCGGGTTCGGCTCAAACGATGGGAAGTTATGTTTATCGTATTGATCCGAACACCTTGCCTGTTCTTCGTGATGATATTTTTTCGCCGATTCCTGTTCGTCGTTTTGCGGCATGTCTTGCAATATCGGCAATAGGTTTGTGTCCTCAATTTACGAAACGTTTAATTGAGTTGGCGGAAACGGATGATGATGCCAATGTTCGTTGTGCGGCACTTTCGGCGTTGTCAACAATTTTAACGAAAGAATCCGTCGAAACGATTAAACATTTAGTGAACGATAAAGCAATGGTTGTCCGCGATGCGGCAACAGCGGCTCTTAAAAAATGGATGGCTGAGTATCAGGCAGCTTTATCCAATTCGGAGGGATGATCATTCGCCGACGATGGCACAATGAATCTTATTTTCGTGCCAAAATATTGAATAAACGAATCCGAATCTTGAAACATAAAAAAGTTGCAATATTACAATGGATCAGACTTATCTTAATTCACGTCGGGCAATGGAGTTGGAGACCATTCTGAATCTGAGTCGGTTGCTCAGCTCCGAACTTGATCAGCGGGTCGCGTTGTCCGCAACACTTGATTTGTTGCATGACGAACTCGGTTTAACTCGTGGTATTATCCTGTTGGTAACGCCTGATAAAGAAGGATTGATTCTCGAAGTGGCACAAGATACCACGCCTTTTGAGCAAGGAAAATTAACTTATCGTCGTGGCGAAGGAATTGTGGGGCATGTTGTTGAAACAGGTTTACCGGTGGCGATTCCTAAAGTTTCCGAAGAGCCAAATTTTTTAGACCGTATCTATAATCGAAAACAAAAAATCAATAGTGAAATCAGTTTTATTTGTGTACCGATTGTCTGCGAAAATGAGGTACTTGGAACGCTTTCGGTTGATCGAGTTTATGAATCCGATCCTTTGGCACTTGATCACGATCTCCAAATTCTCAAAATTATTGCCAGTATGATTGCTTACGATGTGAAAGTACGGCGTCAGGCGGCGGAAATACAAAGTTCTTTGGAACAAGAAAATATACGTCTCAAAAATGAGTTGCGGGAACGTTTTCGTCCGGAAAATATTATCGGCAATTCTAATGCAATGCGGGAAGTTTATCAGGCGATTTATCAAGTTGCGCCGAGTGATGCAACGGTATTGATTCGTGGAGAGTCGGGAACCGGCAAAGAACTTGTTGCGCACGCTATTCATGTTGCCAGTCCGCGTTCGAAAGGTCCTTTTATCAAAGTCAATTGTGCGGCTCTTAATGAAAACTTGCTTGAGAGTGAACTTTTTGGTCACGAAAAAGGTTCGTTTACCGGAGCGGTCGCGCAACGAAAAGGACGCATCGAAGAAGCGGAAGGCGGAACATTATTTCTTGATGAAATCGGTGATTTTTCGCTTATTATTCAGGTGAAACTTTTGCGGGTTCTTCAGGAACGTACTTATGAACGGGTTGGGAGTAATACTTCGCGCAAGGCGAATATTCGGTTATTGTGTGCGACGAACCACAATCTGGAAGAAGCAATGACCAAAGGAACATTTCGAGATGATTTGTATTATCGAATCAATGTTTTTCCGATCATGTTGCCGCCGCTTCGTGATCGTCGGGGTGATATTATGCTTCTTGCCAACCATTTTGTTGAGACAAATTCGCAACGATTAAATAAATCAATCAAACGAATTAGTGCGTCGGCGATTGATCTTCTGACAGGTTACCGATGGCCAGGCAATGTTCGGGAATTGGAAAATACGATTGAGCGTGCGATTTTGCTGAGTCAGGACAATGTGATTCATGGACACCATTTGCCGCCAACGTTACAGACAAGCCGCGTAACAAATACCACTGGAACCGGAACATTGACAGAACGTGTTGCTGTCTTTGAGCAGGATATTATTATGGATGCCTTAAAACGAAATCGCGGCAATATGGCTGCCGCAGCCATTGATCTCGGTACAACATCACGAATTTTACGTTACAAAGTACATCAATATCATATTGACCCCAAACAATTCGCACGATAATTGACAATTGGTCGCTTTGCGTTTCACTAAAATTTAACGTTTTCAGTTAATCATCCAAGAAATTTCCCAAAGAGAACCCCTCGTTAATTGGATTCATTGTCGGTAAAATTAGCAGTCAATACATCAACATGATCTTTTCAAACTTCGAAACAGTTTGCCATTTTTAACAATTATTGCAAATCCGTTCATTATGAATCCGTTTTTTCTCTTCCGGCGTCGAAACCGTCATCATGCCCGAAAACAATTAAAATTCTCTAAGTCTTTTCCTTGGGCGTTTTTTGTGTTTAATTCGGGTCTTTGTATTCTGTTGTTTTGGAATATTCTGTTCGGGCAACAACAAACTTGTTTTCGTGACGAATCGCATTTTCATTACCCGTTGTTTCGGTATGTCCAAGCAGAACTCAATGCCGGTCGATTTCCCCTTTGGACTCCCTACGATAACATCGGTCAACCCTTTTTCGCCAACGCCGCAATCGGAATTTTGTATCCGGGAAAACTCCTCTTCTTTCTTCCGTTGGACTTTGCGTTATTGTACAGTTGGTATCTTGCCGGTCATGTTTTTCTCGCAACATTGACCATGTACCGTCTTATGCGGTCTTGGCAAATTAGTTCGTGGGGCGCGACCTTGAGTGCTTTATCTTATGGTTTCTGCGGAACTGTTTTCGGGCAATATTGTAATCCTATTTTTCTTGCCGGAGCAGCATGGGTTCCCGAAGCAATTCTGTGGGCGGATCGAACCTTAACCCGTCGATCATTACGCAACGCTCTTATTTGTGCAGCGGTTCTTTCCATGATTTTGTTACTCGGTGATCCGCAAGCCGCATTTCATGTCGGTTTGGCGGCATCACTTTTGGCGTTGTTACGTTGGAAACGCGAACACCACTTGCGGAAAATCAATAGAACCACTCTTCAAAAAACTCCTGCGTGTTCCATTTTTTCGTTACGTTGGTTTGCCAAAATTTTGCGTCATCGCTTGATTTTACTTGGCGTTATTGCGGGGACAACATTTTTGTTTTCGGCAATTCAGATTCTGCCAACCAGCGAATTTTCACGACTTTGCGAACGTGTCGGCTATAAAAATCCACGATCCATTTGGGAAATTCCTGCCTTTTTGCTTGCCGACGAAAAAAATCTGGCGAAAGAGGAAATTCTTTTCGACGACACCGCCGTTTCAACAAGACTCTCTGCCGATGTCGGTCAATTAACACGTTGGCAACGAATTTTCAATGGACTTTTTCAACGTGGAATTCTCGACTCGCATCAAGTCAACTCTTACAATTTTAGTACGCATCCGCTTAGTTTTGTATCGTTTATTTGGTCAAATGTTACGGGAAGAAATTTTCCACAAAATACGGCATGGTTTGGTTCTGTTTTTAATTACATTAAATCTCCCGATTGGCATTTTACTCTTTATGCGGGAGTTATTCCGTTTTTGTTGGCGATTTTGGTGTTACGTTTTCGGTTGTGTCCGGTTCGCCATGTCCGGCAAAATATTCGGATTGTTTGGTTGTCGTGGCTTTTGGTGATTACGTTGCTTGGTGGTATTGGGTATTACGGTTTGGGTTGGATGTTGACGTTTTGCTTCGGGGTGCCGCCGGAACAGAATCCGGTTAGTGCGCCGGTGGGCGGTGTTTATTGGTTCATGCAAGTTCTGATTCCGGGATATATTCAATTCCGTTACGCTCCTAAATTGCTTACCTTTGCGGCTTGCCCAATGGCGATGCTTGCCGGTTACGGATTTGATCTTTTGTTGTTGAATCTCGCTCAAAAAACAATCAATTCCCACTCCACAACATCCGATCACCTCCAATTATTAAAACGTTTTAATCGGTTTGCGATTGGAATTATTGTTCTTTCGATTCTGTTGCTTTTTCCTGCATCCATGCAAAGCGAATGGAATCATCTGATAACAAAAATTCCCGCCGGTGAATTTAACGGTCCTTTCCAACCCAATCTTGCCCAAAAACAAGTGCTTGGCTCGTTAATTCAAACAATATTGGTTTTATTTTCTGTTCTTTTGTTGTTACGTTACAGAACACATATTCCGGCAACATTATTTTCGGTGATTCTTTTGGGTGTTGTTGCAACGGATTTGTATATTGCTTGTCGTCCGACGTTGTTTTCGATGGACAGAAGTCAATATTACAAAAATTGTCCCGAATTTCTAAAACAAATAGAACGTCCTGATGATTTCATGCCGATTCGGATTCATTTGAATGTTAAATCGCCACCGCGTTGGCAATGGGAATCGTCGCCAAACCGTGAAACAGAATTTCGTATCCATGAACGTCGTTTAATGCAAATGCAATATCATTACGATGCTCCGCGTAATCGTTTTGATAATTTGCCGGTTGCCAAAGCAATTGAATCGGGAACAATGAGTCCTTATTCTTACACGGCGTGGATACGGAAAAATATACGAAACGATTATCGGTTTGAAAATAATCTTATGTTTCTTGGTGTGGAATACGTGTTGATGGATGTTTCCAAACCGCTTGATCCTAATCTTGCGGTTATGCTTGTCCATCCTAACCAACCCGATACGCCAACGGATTGGTCGGAAAATACGGTTCTTTGGCGGTTGAAAAATCCGCGACAACGAACTTGGATTGAGAGAGAAAACAAAAACGGAAACACCAGAAAAAATGTCACCAATATTCCGAACGAAGAAAAATATTCCCAAGAAACGGAAAAAAACGAACAGGAATTTGCTCGTCTTATCCATTATGAATCGAATAATCTTATTATTGAAGCAAAATTATTGGAATCGGGAACGGTTGTTCTTTCCGATCAATTTTGGACAGGTTGGAAACTTTGGATTGAAACACTTTCGGATGACGGTCAAGAAATTGTTTCGTCTTTTTCGGGCAACATTCGACCAATTGAAGGAATTTTTCGAGGCGTTGATCTTCCTGCCGGACATTTCCGTTTGAATTATCGTTATGTTCCCAATTCATTTTGGCAAGGTGTTGTGTTGTCGGGGACGAGTTGGTCATTATTTTTCGTGCTGCTGTTTATTTGGTCTTTCATCTCGCCAAGTTCCAAACAACCTTCGCGTTTTCAAATCGAAAAAAAAGATTAGAAAAAATGAACAGAAAAGGAACATTCCTGTCCAAAATATCTTGATAAAAAAGATTTTTACGTTTCAAATTTTTCATACGGATTGACAAACAAAACGGTTGAGGTTCTTGAAAGCATTGATATTTATTACTATAATGATAATGTTTGGTTCGAAACTGATCGGGTTCCTTTGACTTACAATTCTTGTGTTATAAAAATTTGTTGTAAAAATGTGTTGTAAAAATTCATGTGTATTCAATTCGCCTGCTTGAGATTATATTTCCAAATTCCGAAACAAGATGGAAAATAATGACTCAATACAAAAATCATAACACCGATGAAATTGACTTTTTATGAAACGCTACAAAAACCTGTTTCACCGGATTGGTCATTTCCGGTGGGAGCGGAAGTTGTTACAACGCGGGGAATTTCTGCTTCGGGAATTGTTTCGGTGGTTGATCTTGTCCGAGAATTATTATCGGATGATCGAATTGGTTGGGTTTCCGTTACCGACAATCCTGGTGGCAATCCCATGTTGCCGACGGATTGGCTTGCCGGTCAATTAGTGGAGTTGGCATCCAATATTGTGTTACATCTTGCCTGTAAAGATTATAATCGTGCCGGTTTGGAATCGAATCTTTGGCGTTATGCCGCAGAAGGTTTCAATAATATTCTTGTTCTTTCCGGTGATCTTCCTGTAACGGGTTATCCCAAACCGGCAGCCGGTGTGTTTGATCTTGATTCGGTCGGATTGCTTGATATGATCGCATCCATGAATCGCGGACTTCCTATTCCTTCGCGGCGCGGCGGCACAGAAACATTAACACCAACAGCATTCTTTTCCGGCTGTGTGGTCAATCCGTTCAAGCAAAACGAAAATGAACTCATTCCGCAATATTATAAACTTGTACGAAAAATTCGTGCCGGTGCCGCGTGGATATTGCCTCAATTAGGTTACGATATGAGGAAATTCCACGAAATTAAACTATTTCTTCGTTCGCAAAATCTGGATGTTCCGGTGATTGGCAATGTGTACGTTTTGACTAAAACTGTTGCGAAAATGTTTAATGCCGGTAAACTTGCCGGTTGTGTGGTTAGTAACCGGTTGCTGGATGAGATTGAAAAATATGCTGCCGGTCAGGATAAAGGAAAACAGTATTTTCACGAACTTGCTGCGAAACAATTAGCCGTTTTCAAAGGACTTGGTTTTGCTGCCGGTTATCTCGGCGGAATAACGAAACCGGAATCTTTTTTTGAAATTATTGAACTGTCTCATCAATATTCCGAGAACGATTGGCAACAATTTTATCGAGAAATTCAATTTTCGCAACAAAACGAATATTATCTTTTCGAAACAGATTTTTCGATGGAGTCTGGTTTGCCTCCGCTGAATCCAACGTTGAAAAAACTTACAAGAACGAAAAATATCAATCTGTTTTATCGGTTTTCGCGTATGGTTCACGCTATAGCGTTTCATCGTGGTCATGGTTTGTATAAGGTCATGAAAAAACTGTTTCATTTTTTGAACAAAAAGAATTTGTTTTGTCGTGTTGCTTTTCGGACGATTCACAAAATGGAGAAGGAGGTGAAACATTTATTTTATGGTTGTACGGATTGTGGTGATTGTGGACTTCCTGATACGGCTTATCTTTGTCCGATGAATAGCTGTTCAAAAAATATGCGTAACGGTCCTTGCGGCGGTTCCAGAAAAAGCCGTTGCGAAGCCGACGACAAGGATTGTATTTGGACAATTGCGTATGATCGGTTGAAATATTTCGACGAGCTGGACGGTTTCATCAATTCGCCGGTGATCACGTACAACGCTGCTCTCAAAGGCACAAGCGCATGGTCAAATCTTTACCTTGACTGCGATCACAGTGCCGAGTCATCGTCAACACCAGAGAAAAATTGTAACCGATAAAAGCATCACAACATTTTTTTGTAACTACTTGTTTCATTTTTATTGTGTTATTACAAAGGGAGAGAACATTCGATGTCTGATTATTCACTTCAAAGCAGTATTCGTTTCTGTCAACAATTTACTCGTTCTGCAAAATCGAATTTTGTTCCAGCGTTTTCATTGCTTCCGGTAGCCAAACGGGAGGCGATGGAAATATTTTATGCTTACACGCGGTTTACGGATGATTTGGTGGATCAACCGGATATTGACCCGCAAAGTGGTACGATTATTCCTACGAGTACGCGGAGGAAATTACAAAAATTGAATCAATGGGTTGCGGTGTTGGAGGCAACGCTTGGTTCTCTCAACGGTACAAAACCAACTATTGCCGACGCCGAACACGAAACGGCGTTTCAGGATTTGGAACAACAATTTCCGGGTTGTAACGGTTTGAAACTGTTGCCGGCGTTGAAAATGATTGTTAGTCGTTTCAATATTCCGCGTGAACCTTTATTTCATTTGATTGACGGAGTGGAATCGGACATTGAGCCGCGTGAGTTTGAGACTTTTGAACAGTGTGCGGATTACTGTCATCAAGTGGCAACATCTGTTGGTTTTGTGTCGTTAGCGATTTGGGGAACAACGGAACCGCTTTTTTCCAATCCGGTCGTTCGTGCGGCGAAGGCGTGTGGTATTGCGTTCCAGTGGACGAATATTCTACGCGATCTGGTGGAAGATTATCGAAACAACCGAATTTATCTGCCGAAAAACGAATTGCAACGATATGGTTTAACTGTTAACCAATTCGGATCGCTTCTTGATAGAAAAAGTTGGAACGAACAGAAAAAGAAACCAAAAAATCTTTCGGATTACGATCAATATGCGTTTCATGAAATGCTCCAGCGAATGGAAACGTTTGAAGAAAACTGGAACAAATTGCTCCAGATTCAATTTGAACGTTGCGAAATTTATTACACGAATGCTGCTCCGCTTTATCAATTGATTTCGCGGGACAGTCGCCGTGTTTTTGGTTTAATGTGGAGCCGGTATTACAATTTATTTCGGAAAATCAAAAACAATCCGTTACGAATTGTTCATGGCAGAGTGCAGCTTTCGAGGTTTCAAAAATTGCGGCTTTTATTTTTCTGGAAATTTTTATCCGGTAAACAAATCAAAAAATAATAAAACCAAAATAAATAAAACTCAAAATTTATTCCCTCCCATGTCTCCGCCGTGAATAAGGTACGTTCGCAATATGCTCAATCGGTGTTGCGAACTATTCCAATTTTCTTTTTTTTTGTTAAAAATATGTAATCTCTATTGTCGCAATTATTTGACCGTCAATCTCCAATCAAATTTTATTATTTTATGAAGACCAAAAAAACGAAACGTTTACCGTTGGGCAATTCCGATTTCAGAAGTATTCGGACGGAAAATTATTTTTATGTCGATAAAACACGTTATGTCGAGTTGTTTGAGAAAGAACATAACAAAAATCAGATTTTTATTCGTCCGCGACGTTTTGGTAAGAGTTTATTTCTTTCGGCACTCTCATATTATTACGATATTAATTATTCAAACGAATTTGATCAATTGTTTGGCGATTTGTACATCGGTCAACATCCCACGCCGGAGAAAAATAGTTACGCTGTGTTGAAGTTTGATTTTTCAGGATTAAATACGCTTGCCGGAACGGAAGCGTTTAGTGTTTCTTTTTGTAAAAAAATTCGCAGCGTGATTCGTGATTTTTTGCTCTTTCACAAAAATATATTCTCCAAAGCAGAACAAATTGTTGATCAGATTGACAAGGAACAACCTGATCTTTCAATTCTTGATTGGACTTTTGCCATTGCTCGTGAAGCGGGAATAAAAATTTTTATCATTATTGACGAATACGATCATTTTGCGACGGATCTTATTAGATTGGGTGTTGTGGAGTGTAACGATTTTTATACGACAATGGTTAAAAGTAACGGATTGGTACGTAGTTTTTATGAAACGATTAAAAGTGCAACCGCAACTTCTGTTGTGGATCGTACGTTTATTACCGGTATTTCACCGGTGATGCTGGATGATCTTACCAGTGGTTACAATATTGCGACCAACTATTCACTGGATAAGCAGTATAATGAAATGCTGGGTTTTACTCGTGAGGAAGTCGAAAGACTCATGGAAGGAACTGGAATTGATGCCAACATGATCAATGTGGATATGGAATATTATTATAACGGTTATTTGTTTCACGAAGGCGGTAAGAGTAAAGTTTATAATGCTTCAATGATTCTCTATCTTTTTAGTCAAATCTTAAAGATTGGTGAATCGCCGGAATGGTTGATTGATCCGAATTTGGGAATGGACGCCGGTCGTTTACAATATCTCACTCAAAAAGAAAATAACCGTAACGCTCTGATTCAAATTTTAACAGAAGGAAATATAGTTTCAAATATTCATGTCAATTTTTCTACAGATCAGTTGAACGCCGAAGAGAGTTATTTTATATCGTTACTATTTTATATGGGATTTCTTACGATTAAAGAATCTTATCTTGATGAATTACGTTTAGTTGTTCCGAATTTTTCGATTCAAACGGTGTATTGGGGATACATGCGCCAATTTGTTAAGGAAAGTTCGCCGGATACGACCATTGAGGAAAAACGGTTGAAGGAATCGATCAATGCTCTTGCGATGGAAGGCGATTTACACGGTTTTATCGATTATATTTCAAAAAATATTTTCAGCAAGTTATCGAATTACGACCTGCAACGTTTTGACGAAAAATATATTAAAATACTATTGCTTTCTCATTTATTTTTGAAAAATGTTTATATTCCGGTGAGCGAATATGAAGTGGACACCGGACGTGTTGATATTTTTTTGCAACGTAATCCGAAATTTCCTGAAATCCGATATGAATGGATATTGGAGTTGAAATATTGTAAGACGAACACAAAAAAAGCGGAAATTGAACAAAAACGTCGAGAAGGTTTGGAACAATTGAACAAATATATTCAATCTCATCAGTTGAAAGATCGCCCAAATCTGAAATCGGCATTGATTATTTTCATTGGGAAAAACAAATATGAAATTGTAACAGAATAATAACGCTTCCGTTGGACATAAATTTACTTTTCACTTGCCTTTAACGTCTTTTGAATTCTTTACTTTTTTTACGTATCGCTAACCATTTAACCAATTTAACAATCATGCAACGATTTATTTTCTTAACTTTGACCGTAATATTTTTTACATTTTCGTCCGTTTATGCGGAGGAATCCGTTGACAGGACAAACCCCATTGCTGTTGCCGACCAACTTATCAAGCAAGGACTACATAAAGACGCTCTTGACTTGCTTCGTTCTTGGATTCTTGATCCGAAAACGGCAGAAACAAAAACTCCAGATAAAGCCGAAGCAATCGTAAGAGTTTGTCGAACATTACAACAACTTAACCGTGTTTCCGAAACAGATGAATTCCTCGAAAAAACAGCGGAAATTCACAAAACGGATTGGAAAATGTTGAGTCATCTCGCATTATCTTATACACAAAGTATTCAGCATAATGGTTATATTATTGACGGAAAATTTCAACGCGGACCGCATCGCGGCGGTGGACAATGGGTTAATACGGCAGAGCGAGATCGGATTCGTGCGCTACAATTATTAGTTCAGGCGATGCCGTTGGTTTTGAAAGATAATGATCAACAAAAAAACAGTTTGTTTTTTCTGCAATTTGCCGAAGTAGTAATGTTTAATAATCGTTTGAATCATGTCGCGTGGAAATTGCAAACGCTTACCGACTTGAACATCTTACCCGATTATGAAACGCAACAATATTGGGGCAGGAACATTTCAAAGGCTCCGGTTGATGCTGATGGTAATCCTGTTTATTATCATGTTCCTGAATCATGGGAAACGGCGAAAAATGACGGTGAACGCTGGCGTTGGTTATTGGATCAGGCGGAAAAACAGAATCCTGATTTACGCAACAAAATTATTTTACAGCGGGCGCAATTGAGTCAATCGCAATTCGGCGAACAAACGTTGCTGTCCTCTGATTTTTTTCGTAACCAAACAGACAAACCGGAAACAACCGCAAGTATTTTGAATCTCGAAACGCTTGGCGATGACGAAACCATCGCTCAACTAGCAACCGGAATCAAACGTTTCAAAATTCCTGATGAATTTAACTATATTGCGTTGTACAAGAATATTCTGGAAACAAACGATAAAAACGCAAGGATTCATGCTTTAGGATCTCTTGCAGAAATTTACAAAAACCGTCGTCAATTTTTCCGTGCCGTAGATTGTTACAAAAAACTATATGCCGACGAAAATCAAAAACATTTGAAACAAAAACTAGATCAGATCATCGGCAATTGGGGACGTTTTGAGTTTGCCGGATCGAAAGTTGCCGGTCTTCGCGCGGAATTGTGTTATGTTTTTCGCAATGGTAAAAAAGTCAATCTTACAGCGCACGAAATTAACGCGAAAAAATTGATAGAAGATATTAAAACATATCTCCAATCGAAACCACAAAAAATGGATTGGAATAAAATTCAGATTGATCAGATTGGTTGGCGTTTGATTAATGATAACGATAAAGAAAACGTTAAAGAAAAATATCTTGGTAAAGAAATTGCAAAATGGTCGGTCGAACTTCAGCCCGCCGAAAAACATTTCAATCGAGCAACAACAATTTCCGTACCAATTCAACAAGCAGGTGTTTATCTTATTCGTGCGGAAATGGAAAACGGGAACGCTCAATCGGTTGTTCTTTGGTTGAATGATACTGCAATTGTCCAAAAAATGTCGGACAATAACGTACTTTATTTTGTCGCTGATTCTCAAACCGGTGAACCTGTTGCCGGTGCGGAAGTGAAATTTTTCGGTTACAAAATGGAACATCAATCGTCTCCGGCTGCCAATAACCGTCAACGGCAAAATCCGTTACCAACATGGACATTTGAAAATATTACGAAAAAGACGGATGAAAATGGATTCGCCATTCTTGAACAAAAACAGAACAATTTTCAATGGCTTGTAACAACAACTGATCCTGAAAAGAAGTGTTTTGCTCATCTTGGATTTTCCAATCTATGGTTTCATAATCATGATGATCAGGCATATCAGGCGGTTAAAACGTTTATTATCACGGATCGTCCGGTTTATCGCCCCAAGGATACTGTTAAAATCAAAGCGTGGATCGGAACGACAAAATACGATTTATCGGACATAAACGAATGGGCGGGCAAGACAGTATGTTACGAAATTTATAATCCTCGTGGTGAAAAGATTGTTGAACAAACAGAGATAAAACTTGATGCTTACGGCGGAATGACTACCGAATTGGAATTGTCGAAAGAGGCAATGCTTGGAGTTTATTATATCAATATTAACAACAGTTCTGGAAATTTTCGTGTCGAAGAATACAAAAAACCGGAATACGAAGTTACCATTGATACGCCGAAAGAACCAGTGAAACTTGGTGATACAATAACGGCAACAATTCAAGCAAAATATTATTTCGGTTCGCCTGTAACAGATGCAACAGTAAAGTACAAAATTTTGCGTGAAAAAGCAAATGACGATTGGTATCCGATTCGTTATTGGGATTGGCTTTATGGTTGCGGATATTCTTGGTTCGCTTATAATTCGCCTTGGTTTGATGGTTGGACTCGTTGGGGATGCTTTAAACCATTGCCGCCGTGGATGCCACGCTATTCGGGACCGCCGGAAATAATTGCTGAACAAGAAGTCAAAATCTCTGAAGATGGAACGGTAAAAGTTGTTATTGACACAAAAATTGCAAAAGAAATATTTCCAAACGATAATCAACGATACATGATCACTGCGGAAGTAATCGACCAATCGCGTCGAACAATTGTCGGAACGGGAAATGTGTTGGTGGCAAAAGAACCGTTCAAAATTTATGCATGGACAGATTGCGGATTTTATCGACTCAATCAAAAAATCGTTGCCAGTTTTCAAGCACGGCGTTTGGATGGAAAACCAATTTCCGGTGAAGGAACGATGAAATTGTACAAAATTAATTACGAAAATAACAACGCCGAAACAATAATTAAAGAAAATGAAATTTATACCGAAACAATTAAATTCAATGAAGACGGTAGGGCGCAAATCCCGTTCAACGCCGCCGAATCAGGACAATATCGAATTTCTTGTACATTAAACAATCAGGAAGGTGGTTACGTTTTTAATATTTATCCACAAAATAATTCCGAAAATGATTTAGTCAATAATTCATTGCCGCGTTCTGTTTCTGAATCATTTAAATATAATGCGCTCGAACTGATTCCTGACAAAGCGGAATTTACACCAGGCGAAAATGTTACGCTAAGAATCAATACAGAACGTGAAAATTCATTTGTCGTTTTGTTTATGAGAGCGGCAAATAATATCGTTTTTAAACCGCAATTGTTACGGCTCAATGGAAAATCGCACGAAATTTCAATTCCTGTTGAACTTCGTGATATGCCGAATTTTTTTGTTGAAGCGTTGACAATTTCCGACGGCGAAGTGATTAACGAAATAAAAGAAATTGTTGTTCCGCCGCAGAAAAAAATTCTGAATGTCGAAATCAAACCGTCCGCTGAAATTTATAAACCGAATGAAAAAGCAACAGCAGAACTTGTCGTAACAGATTTAGACGGTAAACCGGTTAGCGGACAAATTACCGTTTCGATTTATGACAAATCGGTTGAATATATTTCCGGTGGTTCCCATGTTGGCGAAATTAAAGAATTTTTCTGGAAATGGCGGCGTCAACATAACATTTATTCATCATCGAATTTGTTGCAATATTTTAA
>JAIRTV010000171.1 GCA_031254675.1 Planctomycetaceae bacterium
GCAAAAAAAATAGACCAATCAATTAAAGTATTAAGACGAAAAAGAAAATCGTTGAGGGCGTGAATTTTATCAAGTTGGTATTCAACATCGAAAAAGGAAGGATGGGTGTAGGACATACGAAAAACTCCTAAATTGCGGAAAGGGAAAAAAATTCAAAGAGGGTACATTGAAATATATCATAAAAAAATTATAACAAAAAACAAGAGGGGGTTTTTAGAAGTTCCCAAAAAATATTCGTTGAATCTCACGCCAACCATGTTAGTCCAAACGGTAACACACAGACTATTCTAAAAAATCTTCCATTGTGGGGTATATTGTCAACAATTATTTTTTCTTCGTTTTGCGATAATACAACATCATTAAATTGTCCTTAACTATCTTCAAGTTCACGAATCTGTTTGCCGATTGCTGTTTTCACGATGGAAGCGACATTGATGTCGACGACGAAATAACGTATCAATATTATTGGTCTCATCGACATCATTGTCCTACGCGATGCGGTTGATTCTATCGAGTTATTTTTACCAACACGCCGTCTTGAGCGGAGCAGATAATTTCCAATCGTTACCGTTCAATATTGAACCGTCTGTAAGTTGGAATGATTTTTCGCCGAAATTAACCGTAACTGTAACACCGTTTGAAAAGACGGATTGTTGAACCAAACGATCTTGTGACAAAATTCGATGATCGGTCATTTCTGTGTAAGCGGTTGCGTACGCTGTTTCGGCGGCAATTTTGTAACTTTCAATGAATTGTTGTTTATACTTATTCCAATGTTCATGTGTAAACAAATACATGGGAGGAGTTCCGTACAAAGCGTTCAATAAATCACGTTTTCGCCAGACTTTTGGTATTTTGTTGTTGGTATCACCCCAATACCATTCTGCAACAACACAATCATGATACACCAATTCCCAAAGCGGTAATCGTAACACTGGATTAACCTGAAACCGTTCAATAACCGGTTCGACATTGTCGTGAAGTATCCACATATCGCGTCCCGCTTCAAACACTTCATACGGAGCGAGGCTCATCATTCCTTCAAAATGTTCACAAACCGGAACAGCTACTTCGTGACCGGCTTCACTGCCACAAACCAAACCAAGATCACCGATCAATTTAAGCAATTCTGTTCTGTAACGTTTAGAATCACTTCTTGTCATTGGATGATTTGGATGATAACATTCATACCATGAAGCCGCCATCGTTACATCAATAAAGCGAGCTTTGAACGGTTTCGTTTCTAATTCTGTCGAAATTCGTCCTCGTGCGTACGCCACCGCTTTGGAATCGCACATGACGGCACAATGAATTCGGGGCAATGTTTTATCTTTTTGTTCCACTCCCCAACCTTTACGCCAATTTCCGTTGGGTTCCTTCCAATTGATATCATGAGACCACGCTTCCACAATCCCCTGAACTCCAACTTTATCGAATTGCGCCGGATCCATAACATCCTGATAATTATCGTAACGACTTGTCAAGACATGTTCCATGTTATTCATGGTGGCAATTGTATCCGGCGAAGCACGATATCCGTTACTCCAAAGAATTCTGTCCATACCGAGTTCCTTCATTTCTTTAAGCATTGCCAGATGATCTTTTTTGGGTTCCCAATACCAAACATTTGCCGCACCGAGTAAGAGATCAATATTGGGATTTTTTTTCACCTTTTCACTTAATGGTACGAAAAGTCCGGTCTTTTTGGAATAATCCCGATAACGCTTACAAATAGCCACATGACCGCCTTGGTCGAGAAAAATGAAACGTAATACTCGCGGATAACGAAGTTCGTTGAACGACGGTTCCCATCCGGCGTTAATTTGTAACAAATCTGCCGAATTGCGGGTAAATTCAATATAGGCGTCGTCTGGCGTTTCGATAATTGCCATCATTCCAGCACCGGTTGCGTCGTCAATTTGTCCCCAAAACGCCATACTAATTCCGTAATGACCGCCATAAGCAATCAAACGTTTAACCAAAATATCCTTTTCCGCAACAGGATAACTAATTCCTTCATTCATGGGAACAATAAGTCGGTCACCGGATTTTGCCGTAAATGGCGGTGGAAAAGCAAGACCTTTCGGCAATGTTCCATCTCCTTCAAGACGAAACACAATTTCTGGCAAATCCGGTTCAAGAGTTAGTGTTGCGCGATATTCAGTCAGCGTTTCCTTATTAAGCAAATCGAGTACGGCGGACGAAGAATTTTCTTTCGGAAACGCGATAAAACTTTCGTTATAAAAAGAGGAAGGCGTCCATTCGCGTCCGGTACGTTTATCGGTTACGGAAAACGTTCCGGTAACAGGATTAGATTCAACGGTTAGAAATTGGTTTTCGAGTTTTACGGGTTGGGCGTCTTTTGCCGGCGTTACGGGAAGTTTCGTTTTTGTCAAAGAAAACTCGTCAACCCAAACAGTGGACTTATTGAAACCGGTAATACGCGGCTCAATACTTGTCACATTTGTCGGAACCATAAATTTTGTACGAAGCGGTGTCCATGCTGAATTGCCGTATATTTTTTTGGTGCCGTAATCCCAATGGACGACTTCACTCGCTTTATTTCGTGTAATAACAGAAATTTCCACAGAGCCGATTCCTTCAATTTTCAAATCGGCAGCAAGTTCAAAAACATCACCGGATTTTACGTTAATCTGATGATGTTCTCCAAACGCCCAATCATCTTGACCGGAGTGTTCGAGTTTGATTATTGTTTTATTGTTACGTTCGGGAGTCTGCTCGGTTGAATGTTTCAACGCATCGGCTTGGCGTGACCAAACTTTACCGTTTTGCAATGTCCAATCTTGGGCAATAACCGGAAAAACACCGGAAAGTAAAAGTGTGATCAAGAAAATAAAAGAAGTTTTCAGCGTTTTCATAATTTTTGTCATAGAAAGATATGTAGGTGAAAGGTTAAAAAAAGAATTGTCGAAAATATTCAGCCGTCAATTCTTCTCGATACGATTCAAAATTGACGGTTATTTGAAGCAATATTTTAGTAATATTTCACGAATAGTTATATCAATTTTAATACACCATCACGTGAACGCTGGAAAATGTTACTGTTTCTTATTAACGCTAACGTAATTCAACGGCAAATGATTGTAAGCGCGGGCAAGAACAGCAATATGGAAATCGATTGCCTGAACATGATTAAACTCATTTGCTTTAACTTTAAAATGTTCAATAGGTTTGGCAAGGTAATGCGCAATCGGCGGTTTTATCGAATTGGCGTCGGCTCTGGCAAAATCGTTCGTTCCGATTTTGTGTTTCATGGCATCGTCAACAAGTTTCAAAAAAGAATCTTGGTCTTTTGCATTTGCGGTACAAAAAATCAGTTTCGTTTGTGTTCCGATATATTTATGCGCTTCCTGCATTCCTTGAATATCGACATATTCACTTTGTAAATAGTCGATCTCTTTCAAAAGCGAAGTTCCTTCGTATTCCAAACTTTTAATGTCATACGACGATAACCAAATGAAGCAATTCGGTTTAATTTGTTTAGCGGTTGTTTTTATTTGTTGCCATACCCGTTCAATTGATTTGCGACGAAAAGTGAGTTCTATTTCTGTTGTCATTTTTTCTTTGCCTGGGAATTTTTCGTCCATTAATTCTTGATACATTTCTTGTTCACACGGCAACCATTGCAATGGCGGCAAGGGACTTCTTCCGCCGCCGGGATTGTGAAACCAATCCAACATAAATCCGTCCATATCTGTTTTTTTCAGTGAATCTCCAATTGATGCACATAAATAGTCAAGATAAGCTTTCGTAAAAGGAATCCGTTGCAGACCTTCCTTGTAGCAAGAATCGTTAAGTTCTGTTTCCCATCGTGCGTTGTTGCCGATACAAAAATATCCCATCACTTTCATTTTTTTCTGATGAGCAAGCTGGACAATGTCCGTCAGAAAATCATATTTCAAACCGGGTTGTTCCGGCACGACACCATTTTTGTACCAAGCATAACCATTCAGTGCAATGGTAAATGTTGTAATCGTGTTACAACCAAGATCAGAATACCATTTTACATGTTCTTTCGGATCGGCGTCTGCCCAACGACCAGGTGTCGCAGGACTACCGTTTTGATTGTAATTGAAATCAATAGTAAATGTACGAATTGGTTCATCATCATTCGTTTGATCGGCAGCCTGAATTGGTGAAATCCAATCAGGTTGCAAAATGCCGGTCAACGCCGCACTCGCAGCAAGAGCACCGCTCTGTTTCAAAAAATGGCGGCGAGTACTTTTGTTGTCATTGGTTTTCATGGAATTACTCCTATAAATTGAGGGTGGAAATGGAAACTTGTTAAGGATTGATTGAATTGTCGTTATTTTTATTTTTTTGACTGTTGCATACGTTGTTGCAACGGAATAATATCGATAACGGAAATCGTATGCGGGGTATCATGTTTTGTGTTTTTCATTCCGGAAGAAATAGCGTCGAAATTGGAGATAATCATTTTGCCGTCCACAACCACGCATTCACATGGAGCGTCCAACAAACCATCAACTCCATCAGTATCACCGTTTTCCCAAAGTTTCCAACATTGAATTTGTGTTAGTTCTTCACGAAAAGGCGTCATCACACGAATCGCATTTTCTTTCGGATCGTTGATGAAAATTAATTTTGAAACGGGATCGAAGAAAAGACCGTCGCAACAAGGACAACAATCTGTATC
>JAIRTV010000183.1 GCA_031254675.1 Planctomycetaceae bacterium
TTCTGTGTGTTCTGTGTTCAATTTTTTCTTATTTGGGAAAATTTTCTTGCTACTGGGGTTATTTTGTGGGAAAACCAAAAGATTGTTCGAACATTCCCGAAAGTTTTTTGGGCATACCCGAAAACTCTTTCGAGTGCAATGTTTTGCCGACATGATGGTGGGTGAAAGCCCTTCGGCGAAACATCACCCACCTTTGTATCAATATTGCTTACTATTAGGTGGGCAACCTTTCGCCGAAGGATTTTCATCCACTGTTGCGTTGTCGTTAGGCAATTCAGACCCAGTGTTGAGCTGGCAATTGGATTCCAAACCGCTCGGTCACACAAATTGCCTGCCGACCACAGGGTCAAGTCGGCTATCGCCGACGCGACCGTGGATGAAAATCCTTCGGCGAAAGGTCGCCCACCTAAAAAGAACGTTTTTCACATGCAAATAAAGTATTTGCACGTGCAAATAAACGTTTTTGGTGAATCATTGGGTTGGTGTTAATTTGTTTTGTGCTTAGTAAGTCTGTTCGCTCGTGCCAGTGATATGATGGAAAAAATTATGGACGGGAATAGCGTGTTTTTTGGCGAGTTCGTAAAATTCTCTCTCGACCATCTTCCAATAACTTCGACTACGGATATTCCGTTCGAAAGCTGGAGTGAGGTCTTCGTTGAGCAAAGAGACGGCTTTGGTAACATCAGCAAGGTTTCCACAACGCATATTCAATGTTTCACCGCAAACGTACTCGACAACCCCTTCCAACGCGGCAAAAATTGCCGGCAAATCAGTAATTCCCGGCAAAATGGGACTAATAAACGCATACGTTCGAATTCCGGCATCACGCAATATTTTCAGAGCCGCAAGACGTTGCCGAATCGGAGAACATCGCGGTTCGAAAAGCCGACACACCGTTTCGTTGGTCATCGCAATCGAAAATCCAACCGAAACCTGCTCCAACCGTTTCAGCAAATCCAAATCACGAAGCACAAGATCAGACTTGGTCAGAATCGACACCGCAAACCCATTGCGGCATAAATCCAACGGCGCATCAGCAATACGTTCCAACAACGAGCGCGTCAATTTGTATTTTCGCTCAACCGGTTGGTACGCATCTGTCGCACTCGCAATAAAAGCCCCTTCGCCCGATTTCACTTTGAGAATATCTTGGTCAAAAGCATCAATACTGTTGATTTTGGCATCGACGAATTGCCCCCACGGTTCGTCGTGGCTGGTAAACCGCCTCATAAATCGTGCATAACAATAAACACAAGCATGTTGGCAACCAACATACGGGTTAATACTATAACCAAGCCCCGGTACTTTGCTGTGTGTGAGGATATGTTTTGTTTTAATTTCACTAATCAACATAAAATAATTGGCAGGAAATAACAATCATTGAGTTGTTGTGGTTGTGAAGTGAGATCATAGCAGCGCTCTCAATATTCCACGCTACACCGAAGAATCGAAAACGTATTGGCATTACCATTCCGAGACAACCGAATATGATTCCGTCAATCCGTCGCGAAGCGTCCTCAATATAATAAGAGCAACTAGGATTGCTGGGAATCCGTGAGCAATTCCACACGGATTCCTTTACCCCAAAGTTCTTCGAGTGCGTAATATTTTCGGGTTTCCGGTTCGAACAAGTGAACAAGAAGATCACCATAATCAATCACAATCCAACGCCCCTCCCTGTGACCAGAAACCGAAAGACATTCGTCTCCCATTTCGCCAACGAGTTTTCGTTGGATTTCGTCGCCAATAGCATAGAGTTGACGACGGCTGGAACCGGAAACAATCAAGAAATAATCAAACGATTTTGTCAGTTCCCGCACATCAAGAACAACAATATCATGTCCTCGATTTTCGTCGGCAATTTGGGCGGCAGCAAGAACCCGATTCAAAACGGGTGGGATTTTTTGTAAATTTGTTTTGTCCGATTTGGGCATGATTCTTTACAGGTAGGAAGAGGCAAACGGAAGAGACCTCTTGAGGATTTGTTTCAGGAGATGTTTTTAGTAATTGGTTATTTGTTGGTGGTTAGGCTGTTGTTGGTGGTGATTTTTTTGACGAAACGTTGATAATCTTCAGGCGTATCAATACCAAATGTTGGTTCGTTGACAACCCCGACAATAATTTCGAAACCGTAATGTAACACACGGAGTTGTTCGAGGTTTTCTATTTTTTCCGGTGGGGATTGGGGAAGCTGAGTGAGGGAAAGCAAAAAATCACGGCGGTAAGCGTACAAGCCGATGTGTTGATAAAACAAAGGCGGTTCGCGTTGGAGTAATTCGGTGGTGATGCCGCTTCGGGGATGCGGAATAACGCTTCGGCTAAAATACAACGCTCGTTGATGGTGATCGAATACGACTTTGACACAAGCCGGATCTTCGAGTTGTTGTTGGTTCCGAATCGGCGTGGCTAAAGTCGCTGTTGCGGCGCGCGGGTGGTCAATCAACAACCGAATCACGTGATCAATCGATTCGCCGGCGATTTCCGGTTCGTCGCCTTGCACATTGACAACAATATCAACTTGTTCCATGTTGGCGGCGACTTCGGCAACACGATCAGTTCCACTTTGGGCGTTGGGGTTGGTCATCAACACCGTCCCACCAAAATGTTCAACCGCGGTCAAAATTTCCGCGTGATCGCAAGCAACCAAAACCAATTCCGGCAACCTCGCTTTCAATGCCGCTTCATAAGTATATTGAATCAACGGCTTCCCTGTCTCGTTAAGCAACAACTTTCGCGGCAATCGCGTTGACGCATAACGCGCCGGAATAATAACAACACTTTTATTACTCATGGGTCAATATTGTCGCAAAAGAATAGCGCATGTCAAGAAGTTCCATCAAATAATACACAAAATTGATTCGATGATTTTTTGTGTGAGTTGGCAGACAACATCTTCTAGAGTCATTCCATCAGAAACAAGACGAATTGCATCGGCTGGTTCTTTCATCGGACCAACAGCCCGCGAAGCATCACGAACATCACGATTGGTAATTTGTTGCAGAATTTCGTTGAGTTTTCCTTGTTTTCCGTGCTGTTGTAATTCATTGAGTCGTCGTTTTGCACGTTCTTCTGGAGTTGCGGTAAGAAAGAATTTGACCGGAGCGTCGGGAAAAACCGCTGTTCCTTGATCGCGTCCTTCCGTAACAAGTCCTTTGCCGTCTTCCCGCAACTGTTCGGCAATAGAACGTTGCAACGACACCATGATCCGGCGGATTGCCGGATTATCGGCGGCGAAACGTGTTTTGTCGGTTACTTCCGGCGAGCGAACTAATTCCGTAACATCTTCGCCGTCGAGAAACGTTTTTCCATTGCGAACAGCAATCGACACGTTTTCCGCAATTCTTTCAAGCTCTTCGGCAACATCCCAATCAACTTTCCGGCGTAAACCCATCAAAGCAATCGCTCGATACATGGAACCGGTATCAAGATATTCAAAGGTTTTTCCGGATTGTTTGGAAAGTGTTTGAGCCAAAAGTCGTGCAACAGTACTTTTTCCTGCTCCGGCTGGTCCGTCAATCGTGATAATCATTCGTGATAATCATTTTGTGAAAATCATTAGGTAACATCCTTTGCCGCGTGAATATCGCTGATGGAACGTCCGAGTTTCCGTTGGCTGGCAGTGCTGGAGGTGTTGCCTGAAATTCGGCGTTGTGGAGTGTGGGCGTGGGAATTGTCTTGAAGAAAACTCAAGATTTTGTCTTTCGATGATTCTTCGTCGTGTGGCATGCCCATTGTTTCAACCGCGTCAGAAACTCCAAGAAGCACTGAACGTTTGACACCATCACGAACCCATTCGAAAAAATTGAAATTCATAGAAGAATCCTTTCCTACATAGAATTGGAATTGTTAAACTATTTGAAACTCACCGCGAACACCAATCGTCGCGATTTTTCCTTACGTTGCGGAATCATAACGCTTTTCAAAATCATTGTCAAGAGAAAAAAATAGCATACAGTTCACTGGCTAATGTGAGAATTTAGATAAACAAGGTAAACAATTTTTCGCCAAAATATTGCGTTCACGGTTGCATTTCTTGCCGGAAATATAACAAAATTCCGTGTCTTTCGTGTATTCTGTGTTCAAATAAAATTATTTCCCCCAAACGGTATTGATATTTTTATGTGTCAAGTTTATTTGACAAAGCACACACTGCACCAATAATAACAACAGACGGAGA
This sequence comes from Planctomycetaceae bacterium, assembly GCA_031254675.1. Taxonomy (GTDB): domain Bacteria; phylum Planctomycetota; class Planctomycetia; order Pirellulales; family Thermoguttaceae; genus WRKP01. The sequence goes on from JAIRTV010000183.1 coordinate 4,178, forward strand.
AACAACATGATTTTGTTGTGATAATTCAAAAAGTGTTCCCAAT
>JAIRTV010000223.1 GCA_031254675.1 Planctomycetaceae bacterium
TATCCGGATACGAATCATTTGTATCCGGATACGAATCGTTCGTATCCGGAGCGGAATCATTCGTATCCGGAGCGGAATCATTCGTATCCGGAGCGGAATTGTTCAGATCCGGAGCGGAATCATTCGTATCCGGAGCGGAATCGTTCAGATCCGGAGCGGAATCGTTCAGATCCGGAGCGGAATCATTCAGAGCCGGCTCGGAATCGTTCAGATCCGGAGCGGAATCATTCAGATCCGGCTCGGAATCGTTCAGAGCCTGTCCCAAATCGTTCAGAGCCGGCTCGGAACCATTCTTTTCAGGTGGGCAACCTTTCGCCGAAAGGTTGCGTTGCCGTTAGGCAACTCGCCCTTGTGTTCGGACGGCAATTTGTATTGCCAAATGGTTTGGAATCTGATTGCCAGCCGGAAACAGGGGCAAGTCGGCTATCGCCGACGTGATGTTTCGGCGAAACATCACCCACCTTTGTAATAACATCACCCACCTCCTTTGAGGCAACATCATCTACCTTTGGCATTCCCAAAAGTTTTTTGGGAGTTGCGGACAGTCCGTGTCTGGACACGAATCGCTCGTATCCGGATACGAATCGTTTGTATCCGGATACGAATCGTTTGTATCCGGACACGAATCATTTGTATCCGGATACGAATCATTTGTATCCGGACACGAATCATTTGTATCCGGATACGAATCATTTGTATCCGGATACGAATCATTCTTATCCGGAGCGGAATCATTCGTATCCGGAGCGGAATCGTTCAGATCCGGAGCGGAATCGTTCAGATCCGGAGAGGAATCATTCAGATCCGGAGCGGAATCGTTCAGATCCGGAGCGGAATCATTCAGATCCGGAGCGGAATCGTTCAGATCCGGAGCGGAATCGTTTAGAGCCGGCTACGAATCATTCGCCACACAAAAAGAATTTTTAGTAACTTGCCAAAAATGATTTCGTTGAGTATATTATCCGTCTGATACCTTCGTAACCCCCATTCGTTCAAAAAACAATAACTCATGACAAGGAGTTTCTCATGACACAGGAAAATCACCTTCTCGAAGATAACCCCAAATTTCATAACTTCTTCCACACGCTTTGCCGCCGCGTCAAGCAAGAAAATTCCAACAACTCACCAACCCCCAAAATAACCCCTTGCCGGAAAAAGAAAATAATTCTCGGTGTGATTTTGTTGGTGATTTTGTTTTGGTTTCTGTATTGCCTGCTGTTCCCAACCTACACCGCAACCGCCTATTTACAAATTCTCTCAAATAAACCCTATTTCATCTTCGACGAAAACCAAGTCGTTCATCACGAACGCTTCGTCGAAACACAACGAGACATCATTCAAAGTCCCCTCATTTTGGAAAAAGTATTGGAAACTCCCGAAGTTGCCCAAATACCAATCATCAAAAAACAGAAAGATAAAATCGCTTGGCTCGCCCGGAAACTAAAAGTACAACAACATCACAAATCCGAAATCATTACTATTTCTATTACCTTGTCCTCCCCCGAAAACACCACACAAATTGTCAATAGTGTTGTCTCCACATTTTTTGATCACTACCTTACCCTCTTACAAGACTCAAACATCAAACTCGTCACCCTATTAAATCTCCAACTAAATCGCCACAAAGCAACCGCAAAATCATTACAAGAAGAAATCCGAAACGGTTTGGAACACGCTGCAAAACAAGGAAAAAGAATCAATTCGTCCGGCAACTCAGCAGACGAACCCCTGTTGCGGGAACTCTACCTCCAAGAAGCAAAACTCGACACACTACAAACCGAACTCATCACACTTCAAAAAACAACAGATACTAATTTAGCACCCAAAATTCTCGAAATCCAAACCGCTCTCGATTTGCACACACGGCTCGTCAAACAACTCCAAAATAAATATCAAGAACAACTTGTTGAAAGAAGTTCGGCGGTTGCGGAGCTCGCGGATGTCGAGGTTCTACAAACTCAACTCCGACGTGTCGATTCTATTATCGATCAATTAGAAACACGAGTCACGGTTCTTGAAATAGAACGATTCGCACCGTATCAAATTGAGTTGAGGCGAAAAGCGAGTCGCCCGATAGCACCCGATCCTTGGTGGCAACGGTTATCGTGGTAATTCGCTCCGGTGTCCCCGCCCCCCAACCACTCGCCTCTGCTCTTGCACAACTCCAAAACCAAAACCAAAGTCTTGCAACACCGCAAAAATGAGTTAAAATAGATAAAATTAAGAACGGTTTTGATTTTCAGATCAACCAGAGAAATGAAAACAACAACAACTTCAAAAAAACAAAACCGAAAAAAGGAATCAGGATCATGTCGGAGCAAAATACAAACAACAATAACAACACAACAAACGGGAAAAAAAACAAAGTTTTAGTGGTTGGAACCTCTTGGGATCGGTTCGGTGGAAGTTTTTTAGGCGATTCCGCTTGCTGGACTTACGAACTTTGCGCCAATATCGAAGGAGCCCTTTTCAAAATAGTGGACAGCGATTACAACGCCCTGCTCATCGAACAAGAATTTTTTCAAGGATTCTACAAACAAACTCAATCATCCCAAGAACGCAGCATTTTAGAAAATCTTCCCGCCGGTTTAGCTCTCGTCGATAACGATCAACATATTCTGTGGTGCAACCGACAATTCCGAGAATGGAGCAATAATATCAACGACGATCTAATCGGTAAACGTTTTTTTGTTCCGCTTGGTCGCCCCGAAATGAGAGGTCCCGATTATTGCCCCTTCTCCAAAACACGCTCCACCGGCAAATCATCGTCCACCGTTTTAGTTCAAAAAGAATTGGGACGCTATCTCCGAATGAATACCGCCCCCGTCCTCAATGAACATGGGAAACTCGTCAATTTTATCGTCGAAGTCCACGATGTCACCGACCAAACCTCACGAGAAATTAAATGGGCAAGACTTCGAGATGCCGGTAAAGAATTAGCCGATATTTCCAAAGAAGATGTTTTATCCCGTTCACCACAAGAACGTGTCAATATTCTACGGGCAAAAATCGGCAACTTCACTCAAGAAATCCTTCAATTCGCCTCCATCGAAATCCGAACCATCTCCGAAAAAGTCCCCAATCTGTTAGAACCTCTTCTCGCCATCGGAATGACCGAAGAAGCCAAAAAACGAACATTGTATGTCAATCAAGAAGGCAATGGTATTACCGGTTGGGTTGCTTTCCACGCGCGGAGTTACAAAATGGACGACTCTCGCGAAGATCCCTTTTTCATCGAAGGAATCCCCGGTTCGCGAAGCTCCATCACCGTGCCGTTGCTCTATCGCGGCAAAGTTATGGGAACCTTCAACGTCGAAAGCCAAAAAACACAAGCCTTCGACGATAACGATCTACGACTCCTCGAATCATTCGCCAAAGATGTCGCCCAAGCAATTCATACGCTTGATTTGTTCTCGTTTGATCAAAAAGATTCCGCTTATCGCAGTATCGAAAAAGTTTACGGAATCGCGGTCGGTCCCATCAATCAGATTTTAAATGAAACTGCACGCCTACAAATGGGCGATCTCAGCCAACAAGGAGAATTACTGTCGGCGTTCGAACGAATACGTCAACTCACCCGTGAAGTTCAAGCCGCGTTTCAAGGATTTGTCGCCAAAATTGCCGGCGATTTACCGCAAGAAATTTCCGCAACGGATTGCAGTAAATACACCATGTTGCGGAATAAACGCATCTTAATGGTTGACGCTGACGAATCAATTGGGCGGGAATTGAGTCGGATGTTGTTCTACTACGGCTGCACCGTCGAAACCGCTTCAACAGGGGAAAGCGCCCTGAAAATGTTAGAAACAACGAAATATGATATTTTTATGAGCGATATTAAATTGCCGGATATGTCGGCGTTTTCGTTTTTCAAACGTGTGCGTTGTGCCTATTGCAAGCAAACCAATCTCAAACCAAACGATTTCGCTTGTGAACCACCGGAAGAAGACCCTTGTTGTCCGAAGCCGGAAGTTCCGTTTATTCCGTTTATCTACATGCGGGCATTTGGTTACGACAGTGGACACGTTACGATTCGAGCCGCCGAAGCCGGTCTCCCAAAACCTATTTTCAAACCGTTCATTCTGACCCAATTACTTGATATGCTCAAATTGGTTATCACGAAATCAAACTGCTAACCACAAAACACAAATCAAATAATCAAACTTTGATACGGTTATTTTTGACAAGTTTCCATGATGACCCCAAAATCAGAACAAATTTATTTGCGTGGTGTTCGTGGTGCGACCACCGTCGAAGCGAACACAAGTCATGCGATTCTCAAAGGCACGCGGGAATTACTGGCTCTTATGATTCGCGCCAACAACATCGAACCCAATGATGTTTGTAGTGTCTTATTTTCCACAACCAACGACTTAAACGCTGAATTTCCGGCTCTTGCCGCGCGTCAACTTAATTGGATGAATGTGGCGTTAATGTGTGGACATGAGATGGATGTTCCTGAATCGTTGCGGCAATGTGTTCGAGTTCTGATTCACTGGAACACGGCTAAAACGGCGGAAGAGATTGTTCATGTTTATATTCGTGGTGCTGAAAAACTCCGACCGGATAAAGCGTCGCTTCCGCCGGTTGATTGGGACGAACTCAACCAATGGATCAATGCCAACATCAACAAAACTGTCCAATCAAAACGTTAAATCAAAACAAACATGAAATCAATAACGTCCAGCCAAAGTATCAATTGAAGAATTGATAAATTAGAATCGTTATACTATCTATTCCGTGCTGTTAATCAACTGTTACTTTGTTGAGAGATCGAAATCGAAAATATTCTTTTTTCCTCTTTCAACCTTAACCGGTGAAATGCCGGAAGTTGAAGGATTGCCGTATTTTTTGGGAACAATATCAATCGTTTTCGGAGAACGATTTCCGAATTGTTTTTGATATTCTTCGAAAGTTAAATTGGAACCTTCGATTTCTATTTTGGAAAAAGTAACGTTATATTCGTCGGGAATCGCTCCACTGCCAACCGGCGCACTACCCGTTGTGAGTTGGTATTTGCCCGAAGAATTGGTCAAACCACCGGCGGAATTGCCGTTGTTGCCGATGGGCGTGAAGTTGATGTTGACTTCCGTTGCAGGAACACCATCCAATCGAACCGTTCCCTCAACCAAAACAGTATCATACGGATTCGTTTTGGCACAACCGACAAAAAGAATTAAAAATACAAAAAATTTCAAATAGTTGTTCATAAAATCTTATTCAAAATGATTTAAAAAAGTAGTTGTTTTATTTGAACACAGAAAACACGGAATACACGGAAAAATGAAAAACAAATTCTGTGTCTTCTGTGTTTTCCGTGTTCAAATGAAGTAATCCATTTAGCAATTAATAAATTGAACACGAAAGGCGCGAAAATTATTTTGTTACGGTACGGGAGTTGATTCGCCGCCGTTAATCGAACCGAGTTCTGCCCAAACGCCGTAACTAAAAGCTCCGGTACTGTCGTAAGGAAATGCCGGTGGAGCGTCGGGAGTTTGAGCGGTTACTGCGCGACTTAAATTAGTGGTGTTGATCGAATCATTGATAAACCGCGTCGAAGCATCCAGCAAGGAAATATTAACACCACCCGGATGATTACTACTTGCCGAAATCCATACGTGAATCCAATCACTATGACAACTAGGACTATTCGGCGGCAAAAGAGTGTAAAAGTAAACAGGATGAACAAAATTCTCCCAAGCACGACGTCCCAGATTGTGGTCAGGGTCTGTAACCGTACTTTGTGATGAATTGTTAAATTCGTTACCGGGTCCCCGAAGACTCAAACAATTTTGAGGAGCCGAACTGTAATGAGAAGTGACACCGGTTGCTATTCGCATTTTGTAATTTCCGCCGATATTTCCACCTTGCCCA
>JAIRTV010000230.1 GCA_031254675.1 Planctomycetaceae bacterium
AAAATTCCACTCTGATATGCTGAAGCCGTTTTAAAATTCGCAAAGCTGAACACGGCAAGCGCAACAACGTGGAGCGTTTGTTCAAGGGCGAAGCCTACCGCCCATACCGGCTTCGGTATAGATTACGTTTTTTCATTTTTCCATTTTTAATAATTTCAAATAAATTTTATGTCTATTGACAAACTTATTATTAATTCTCCTTACGATGAACCGAAATATTATTGGGATTATATTCGGGAGGAACGTCGATTTGAGAAGAAGTTGGGACGGCGTGCGGCGGGGTATATTATTGCTTCGGGAGATTCTGAAACGTTTGATGATCCGGGTCTTTTTATCGAAATTCCATTGGTCAATAAAATCCGACAACATGTCAAAATATGGCGTGAACAAAATTATCGAGGTGTTACCGGAATCACCAAACGATTACTCAATTATTGGCAATCCCCAGAAGAACGTAACGAAAAAGACCAAAAACGATTCTTTTTCTGTCAATTGGAAGCTATCGAAACTCTTATCTTTTTGACCGAAGCACCAGAAACAGAACGATTAGGTATTGATATTCCCAGCGATGGCGGCAATTTTGTACGTTGGTGTAACAAAATGGCAACCGGCTCCGGCAAAACAATTCTTATGTCTATGATTATCGCATGGCAAATACTCAACCGTGTTGCAAATAGTCGCGATAGTCGATTTTCAAAATCTGTACTTGTGGTTGCGCCCGGTCTTACGGTTCGTAATCGTCTTGCCGTACTACTGCCAAGTAATCCAAAAAATTATTATGACGAATTTGATATTGTGCCAAACGGATTACGCGATTTATTGAGACAAGGACAAATTAAAATCATCAACTGGCACGCACTCGCATGGGATTCCGAAGAACAAATTGCTAAACGTAAATCTGTTGACAAACGCGGCGCAAAAAGCGACGAAGCCTACTCGCAAGAAGTTCTCGGTGAATTAAAAAATGCAAAAAATTTAATTGTTATTAACGACGAAGCCCACCATGCTTGGCGTACTCCAGTGGAAGGTAAACTCAAAGGAATCTCTCAAGAACAAATTAGAGAAAGTACCGTCTGGTTGGGTGGTCTTGATCGTATCCACCGAACTCGTAACATTTTGAAATGTTTTGACCTTTCCGCAACACCATTTGCCCCAACCGGTAAAAAAGCTTCAGAAGAAACTCTTTATTCATGGATTGTGAGTGATTTCGGATTGAACGATGCAATTGAGTCTGGATTGGTTAAAACGCCGAGAGTAGTGATTCGAGATGACGGACAGGCGGATCCACAATTACGCAGTCGATTGTATCATATTTACGCCGATCATACTGTACGTAGTGACATCTCACGAAGTAAGGTTGAGGAAACCGAACCACTTCCCGATTTGATCAAAAATGCGTACGTCTTATTGGGCAAGGATTGGTCAGAAACAAAAAAGAAATGGGAAGAGAACGGACAAACAATTCCACCGGTAATGATCACGGTTGCCAATAATACAGCAACTTCATCACGTATTAAATATTCGTTTGATAAAGATGCGTTTTTTCTAAAAGCAATGGAACTTGACGAACTTGGAAATCCAGAACGAATATTACAAATTGACAGCAAAGTGCTTGAAAAAGCGGAATCGGAAATTTTGTCGGTCGAATCTGTTGCGGTCTCAGACGATAATGTTACCGACTCAGACGATAACGATGATAATACAGATGCCGAATCAACTGCTCCCAAAGAACGTAAACTTACTCAAAAACAACTTGCAGAAATGTTACGTCAAAAAGTGGACACAGTAGGACAAGCCGGTCAAGCCGGAGAAATGATTCAAAACGTTATTTCTGTCGGTATGTTGAGTGAAGGTTGGGACGCAAAAACCGTAACACATATTATGGGACTTAGGGCGTTTAGTAGTCAATTACTTTGTGAACAAGTTGTGGGACGCGGATTACGACGAACTTCGTACGATGTTGATGAACACGGATTTTTTAAACCGGAATATGTCAATATTTTCGGAGTACCATTTACGTTTCTTCCACACGAAGGCGGAGACGGACCGCCACCTGTTCCGTCTCCATCAAGAACACGTATCGAACCTGATAAAAATAAAATAAAACATGAAATTTCATTTCCAAACATAATTCGTATTGATCGTGTTTATCGCCCGCGTTTAACACTTGACTTTAACAAAGTGAAACCGTTAGAGATTGATCCATTGGAGTCAATTACCGAAGCGGAACTTGTACCAATGTTAAACGGCAAACCCAATCCTGCCGCGTTGTCCGAAATTGATCTAAAAAACGCCACCAATGTCTGTCGTCTGCAAACACTCATTTTTAAAATTGCCGCAAGAATTTATGACTCAGAAAAAAAACATCATTGGAAAGGTTCAGCAGAAACATTAATTATGCAACTTATTGAAATTGTCGAAACATTTATTCGCTTAAATAAATTGCAGATCAAAAATCCCGAATTTGATAACGATGAATTGCGTAAACGTGTACTTATCATGTTGAATATTGGTAAGATTCTTCAATATATTATGAATGAAGTACGTTTCGTAAATACGGAAATGTTGGTTCCGGTTTTTGACAAAGAAAAACCAATTCGCTCAACCTCAGACATCCGAACATGGTGGACAACAAAACACGCCGAACCAATGGAAAAATCTCATATCAACTTCACCGTATTTGATAGCATAATGGAATTTCAAGAAGCAAAAAAAATTAACGAAAACAAAACGGTTGACTCTTTTGTCAAAAATGATCATTTAGGATTTATTATTTTGTACAATTATCAAGGAATCATTCGTAAATATATTCCAGATTTTATTATTCGTTTCAAAAACGGCACAAAACTTATTCTTGAAACCAAAGGACGAGATACCGACCAAGATAAAACTAAACGTGATTTTCTTGACGAATGGTGTAAGGCAGTAAATCAGGATGGACGTTTTGGAAAATGGTGTTGGAATGTATCATTTGATCCAAATGATATTCCAAAAATCCTTTCAGAAATAACGAAAATTTAACAAAAAATACGATCAATTAGAAACTTTCAAAGTAATTTTTTATACCTTTTTTTAACGAAATAAAATCTTTAGAAGCATGTAATTTCATGTTTCTGCAAAAACTGATTTTTTATACCGAAGCCGGTATGGGCGGTAGGCTTCGCCCTTGAACAAACGCTTCGCGATACTACGCTTGCCGTGTTCAGCTTCCTGATTTAAAAACGGCTTCAGCATAATAGTGAAATAATTTAAAAATTTCGTGGCAATGTTACCAATTTATGGTAATTTTCTGTATAATAGCTATTCGTTTAAATAAATTATACCGCCTACACAATAA
>JAIRTV010000299.1 GCA_031254675.1 Planctomycetaceae bacterium
TTTTGCCACATCGCGGTCCATTTCGTCTTACTGCAACAATGAGTCAATCAAGCACTACTGTTGACCAAGTAAAAGCTTGGATTTCACGCGATACAATGGCTTGGTGGCAAGACGGCGTGAGTAATCAAATTCTTATCGGCGAAAAACATATTCCAACAACTCAATTGGGATTTTGTGGTATTCACGCTGCCGGAGAAACTGTTGCGGAGAGAAATTATACTGATTGTGGGTATCAAATACTTGGCGGAGATAAAAGGTGTTTGGCAATGGGACGGTCATTTTGCTCCTCTTTTCGTACTGATATTAACAATGTCAGTACCCAATTCCCTATTGCACGAATCACTGATTACCGCGATTCGGGAAACCCAATAAATAATTATGGTTTTGGGAGTTGGCATCCCGATACTTGTCATTTTTTGTTCGGCGATGGTACGGTTCATGCGTTTCCGGTAACTGTACCGTTTAATCCGGTGTTGTTTGCCTTGGGTGTTGTCAACGACGGTCAAACTGTTGCGATTCCATAACCGTTCCGTATAATCATAACACTTGAACATTCCGTGTTTGTAGGGACGCATCGCTGTGCGTCCCCGTAAAATCGAATCAATTCCATAATCTCAACAAAAAATGAAAAACAAGTATTTTTCGTGTTGAATTTCGTTTCTTAAAACAACCTTTTGAAAAAATTTTACAAAAATGAAACAGTTATTTATTTTGTGTGTTGCATTATTTTCCGTTGTTACCGTTCCTTGCGTGGCGATTGCTGCGGATGAACGCCCGAATTTTCTGTTCGTTTATTCGGACGATCAGAGTTATGACCAATTCGGTCTCGTTCAGCAAGAACAAGGCGAAAAAGGACGCTATCCATGGTTCAAAACACCCAACATGGATCGTCTTGCGGAAAACGGGGTACGTTTTCGCAACGCTTTCGTTACGCTATCGCTTTGTGCGCCAAGCCGCGCGGCGTTCCTAACCGGAAGATATAATCATTGTAACGGTATTGCCTCCAATTTTCGATCCTTGCCGCTTGATACGGTAACACATGCTTCGTTACTTCAAAAGGCTGGATACACAACAGGTTATTTCGGAAAATGGCACATGAACGCGCAACGGGAACGTCCGGGTTTCGATTATCACGCTAGTTTTATCGGGCATGGTGCTTTTTTTGATTGTCCTTTGCTCGTGCAAGGAGTCGAAACTCCAACCAAAGGTTGGGTCGATGATGTTACAACAGACTACGCCATCAAATTTATCGAACAACAAAAGTCGCTCAATAAACCATGGTCGATTGTTGTCGGTTTCAAAGCGCCACACGGTCCCGCAACTCCACCGGAACGCAACGCAACATTGTATGAAGGCGAAAAAGCTCGCGTCGTTCCCAATCTCAATGTGCAGGCAATCTATATGGAAAAACAAGGCATTCCGTTCAAAAAACAAACGTTACCGGAAAACGGTTTGGTTCCGGTTTCTTACGGACGATTCCGTTGCGTAAAATCTTGCGACGATAATTTGGGACGATTAATGGATGCACTCGATCAATTCGGATACGCCGACAATACGGTTGTTGTTTATTGTAGCGACAACGGATTTTATAACGGCGAACATCGTCTCGGCGATAAACGAAGCGCTTATGATGAAAGTTTACGGATTCCATTTATTGTGCGTTTTCCAAAACTTGCCGATAAAGGAGTTGTTGTCGATGAACCGATTTTGAATATTGATTTAGCTCCGACATTGCTGGATTTTGCCAATGTTCCCATTCCGAAAGAAATGCAAGGCAGGAGTTTGCGTCCGTTGCTCGAAGGGAAAAAACCGGCGGATTGGCGTCAAGCGTGGTTCTATGAATATTTTGCGGAAAAACAACGAAATTCAAAAGTTGTTGATATAACAGCCGTTCGCACACTCGATGCAAAATTGATCCGTTACGCTCTCAAAACCGGAATCCAAGAAGATTGGTCGGAATTATTCGATCTCAAAAATGATCCCTACGAAACAGAAAATTTGTACAACAACCCCAAGTACGCGGAACTTCGCAAAAAAATGGAAGCAGAATATGACCGATTAAAAGTTGAAGTCGGTTACAAAATTCCAGATTATGTTGATCGTCCGGCGTGGTGGGATTTGGGTTTGCCCGACGATGAAAATAAAGTTCACGAAGTTGCCGAACCGGGCGCACGTTTGATTTTCGATTTCAAACAAATTGATGGAACTAAAATTGCCGACGTTTCCGGTAACGGCAATCACGGTGTTGTCCACAAAACGGTTCTCGCCAACGCGGAAAACGGCGAACCCGCTCAACAATTTAACGGTAAAAGTTTTATTGATATACCCAAAAATCCGTCAATCAATGTTGCGAAAATTGCGTGGACAACTGAAATTGTTTTCAAACCGGACACAAAAAACGGTACTTTACTTGTTCTCGGCGGTCCGTCGCAAGGATATTCGCTTACACTGGAAGAAGGATGTTTGGTTTTTACCGCTGTTGTGGACGGAGAATCTTATAAAATCGCAACGAAAAAACCTGTCGAAGGTTGGTGCAAAGCAACCGCCTTGTTCACGGCGAATCGAACCATGGTATTGTATCTCGGTAACAGAAAAGTCGGCGAACGAAAATTACCGTCCTTGATTCCCACCGAGCCGAATTACGCTTGGCGTCTCGGAGCGGTTCACGGCAAAAATATCAATGATGGTTTTTCCGGTATTATTTCGTTTATGAAATTGTCTGCCGGTGAATTTCCACCAAAATAAATTTGCCGATTGTTTTGACATTGGCAACTTATTGTTTTGGCAATAATTCTGCTTGCGGCATTTCAACTATTCACTATTAACTATTAAACTATAAGGTGGGTGATGTTTCGCCGAAACATCACATTGCCGCAAGGCAATTCTGCCCCTGTTTTCGGATGGCAATTTGTATTGCCAAGCGGTTTGGAGTCCAATTGCCAGCCGAACACAAGGGCAAGTTGCCTAACGGCAACGCAAACGGAAAAGAACAGATGAACAAGAAATCGGTTATTATTTATAAATTGGGGATTTTTCAAAAAAATTTCT
>JAIRTV010000344.1 GCA_031254675.1 Planctomycetaceae bacterium
GCTCCCGTCATATAACTTGCACGGTCAGAACAAAGAAACACAACAACTTGTGCAATTTCTTCCGTTTTGGCAATTCGCCCAAGAAGGGAACGTTTATTGAAACGTTCGGGATTGGCGTCGATGGCAGCGGCAATAATTTCCGTGTACATTAAACCCGGTAACACCGCATTGACGTTGATTCGATCTTTACCGGTTTCAATTGCCAGCGAACGAGTAAACCCAAGAATACCGGCTTTTGTCATATCATACGCTGTTTTACCGCTGGCAGAACCACGCAACGCCGCTTGTGATGAAATATTGACAATATTCCCCGACGAATTTCGCGCACGTAAACACCGCACCGCTTCCCGACATACCAAAAACATCCCTTGAAGATTAATATCAACACATTTTCGAAATTCGTCCAGAGTTAGTTCGGCGCATTCGGGATTCGCACAATAAGCGGCGTTGTTGACAACCGCATGAATCGGTCCTAATTGCGATTCGATGTTACCGAACATTTTTTTTACATCGTCTTCCTTTGAAACATCCGCATAAACCGCTAACGCATCAATAGCATAGTTTAAACGAAGTTCGGCAACCAAAGAATCTGCCGTATCTTTTTTGCTGCGGTAATTTACCGCAACTTTGGCTTTTTCCTCAGCAAGAATTTCGACGATTGCTTTACCAAGACCGCTTGCTCCACCCGTTACGAGAATTACTTTATCTTTTAAGTGTAAATCCATTGTTCCGAGTTTGAGTTTATTTTGGGTTTATCTGGTCAAGATTCATCACTGGTTTGTGATTCTGTTTTTTTCTTCCCGCCGTAAGATTTGCCGGAAAATTTGTTTTTGAATTTTTCGATACGTCCCGCCGTATCAACAAATTTCAATTTGCCCGTATAGAATGGATGGCAAACATTGCAGATATCGACTTTGAGTTCCGGTTTGGTTGCGCGGGTTACAAATTGATTTCCGCAACCGCAGGTTACTTTGGTTTCAACATAATTCGGATGAATATTTTTCTTCATAAAAATCCTCTTCAGTTTTAATAAAATAAATGGTTAATTGTTGAAACAACCAATCAATTGAAACCGTTCATACACAATCTCAAATAATGATTGAATTGCAATAAAATACAAATATTTCTGTTTTTGGCAAGGGGGAGTAGGCAAAAACAACGTAACAAAAAATCTTCCATGTGGAAATATCGCCTACCCTAACATGTCGAATACATTGCGAAATCGGAATATCTTCATGTTTGCGGTACTGTTGCGGTACTTTTGCTGCATTTTTGCCGCTCTTGCAAAAATACCTTTTCAAAGTACAATACGTTTTTTATTTTGTTCCGTCTGGAAATCATTTGACTTCGGTTTGTCGGCACGGTCAACAATTCAACAACATTCTCAATCGGTTTCGCTGTTACGGTGTTCCGTTCAATGCAACCGCACTAAAAACTAATTAGGTAAGGCTATCGTTTTACCCAATAACATTATTCAACATTTTATTATTCAAAATATTTCTACGGATGTATGGTAAAGATAAAGGTGTTTATAAATTGGTGCTTCCAACATTGGAATCGCCGCGCGAGTTGGAACGGCTTTCGCTTGCCGAACTCAAAAATCTCGCTTCGGAAATTCGTGAAGAACTCTGTCGGCTTTACGATCATCGTTCTGTGCATTTTGCTTCCAATCTTGGTGTTGTCGAATTGTGTATTGCCTTGCATACTACATTTGATTTTTCTTGGGATCGGCTTATCTGGGATACCGGACACCAAATTTATCCCCATAAACTCCTAACAGGACGCTTTAACCAATTCGCAACAATTCGCACCAAAGGCGGTCTCATGGGATTTCCCAATCCCGAAGAAAGTGAGTACGACCTTATGATGACAGGTCATGCCGGTTGTAGTGTTGGTACGGCACTCGGATTGTGTTGTGGTGATGATTTGGTTGCCGGTGTTAATAAACGACATAGTGTTGCTGTGATTGGCGATGGGGCGTTGAGCAGCGGAGTCGTGTACGAAGCGATGAACCACGCAGGCGGTCTCAAAAAAAATCTAACCGTCGTTCTAAACGATAACAAAATGTCAATTTGTCCGCGTGTTGGCGGGTTGTCCAATCATTTAGACCGTTTGCGGTTACATCCTATTTACAGTCGAACTAAGCAAAAATTGCATCATTTGGTTGATCGGACACCTATTATTGGTTCGTCGGTGGATTCGTTTTTTGGGCGTTTCAAAAATGCGGTCAAGGCGGGATTGCTTGGTGGAATGTTGTTTGAGGAGCTTGGATTCCGTTATATTGGTCCTATTGACGGTCACAATATTGCTCGGCTTCAACGTTTTCTCCGCATGGCACGAAGTTTGGAAGAGCCGGTTCTTTTGCATATTTTTACTGAAAAAGGGCGAGGATTTCGACCTGCCGAAGAAAATCCAACCGCTTATCATGCCCCAAAACCAAGGCAAATTTTTTCAACATCATCTTCTGTTTCGGTTTCTTCGTCTGCTCCGACAATTTCGTCGGTTGCGAACTCCTCGACTTCACCGCTTCAATCTTCGCTTTCTGCTTCGCCGTCCCAACCGCAATTCTCACAAGTTGCCACGTTTACCGAACATGTTCGGAATGCGATTGAATTGTTGATGCGGAGCAATGATCGGGTTTGTGTGATTACGGCGGCGATGTGTCAGGGGAATATGTTGGAGCCGATTCGTGATCAATTTCCGGATCGGTTTTTTGATGTTGGTATTTGCGAATCTCATGCGGTTATTTTTGCTGCTGGTTTAGCTAAATCTGGAATGTTGCCGATTGTTGATATTTACAGTACGTTTTTGCAGCGGGCTTATGATCAATTGTTCCAGGAGATTTCGCTTCAAAATCTTCCGATTATTTTGGCGATAGACCGTGCTGGTCTTTCGGGACCGGATGGTCCGACACATCATGGTGTTTTTGATCTTGGTTATTTGCGACCGTTTCCGAATTTTGTTGTTATGGTGCCGGCTGATGCGCTTGATGTTGAACCGATGTTCCGTTTTGCGGAGCATCTCGAATGTCCTGTCGCAATCCGTTATCCCAAAGCCGATGCGACAATAATTGAGCGTAACCCCGAACCAATTCAACGTGGTAAAGCTGAAATTGTTCGGAATGGTGTTGATGGGATGATTGTTGCGTGTGGTTCGCTGTTGGCAACGGCAATGGAAGCTGCGAAAACGTTGGGTAAAAATCTTGATGGATTGGGGCGGGTTGATGTGGGGGTGATCAATGCTCGTTTTGTGAAGCCGCTTGACGCCGACCTCATTTTGCAACCGCTTCGTGATGGAAAATTTCTTGTAACTTTTGAAGAGGGGATGTTGGCGGGTGGTTTTGGCAGTGCGGTGCTTGAAGAAGCCAATAACGCTCAACTCGATACCCGACGTTTACGACGAATTGGAATTCCTGATCATTACGTGGAACACGGTGAACGTTCTGAATTGCTTGAAGACCTTGGGTTAAGCGAAAAATCTCTTGTGAAAATTTGCCGTGATATTATGTTCAAATAATGACCTTGTCTCTAACTCTTCCCGAAGAACAGAAATCGATCTTTCTTTTTTTTCTCAGGTGGGCGACCTTTCGCCGAAGGATTTTCATCCACGGTCGCATTGCCGCAAGGCAATTCTGCCCCTGTATTCGGCTGGCAATTTGTGTTGCCAAACGGTTTGAAATCTGATTGCCAGCTGGAAACAGGGTCGAGTCGGCTATCGCCGACGTGATGGTGGGTGAAAACCCTTCGGCGAAACATCACCTACCGAATTAACTTAAAACAATAGTAAGGAAACAGAATAGAACAGTAAACTTTATCTCCAACATTGTGTGTGTTTCGTACTACTCTTCATCCCAAGTTTCATTGCCATTTTTGTCAGCATATCCCCATTTGCCACCCAGTTTTACACGAGCGAAACCTTTTTTGAACCAAAGAGCCTCATCGTATTTCAAAGGAATGATTTCTTTTCCAGTCTTGTCAATAAAGCCCCATTTGCCATCCAGTCCTACAGCAGCTAAACCTTCATCAAAATTCCTAGCCTCGTCGTATTTCAAGAGAATAATTTCTTTTCCGGTCTTGTCAATAAAACCATATTTGTCATTCAGTCCTACAGAAACTAAACCTTCGCGGAAATTCCAAGTATCATCGTATTTCGAGGGAGTGATTTCTTTTCCGGTCTTGTCAATAAAGCCCCATTTGCCATCCAGTTTGACGCCAGCTAAACCTTCGGAGAACCAAAGAGTATCATCGTATTTCAAGGGAATGATTTTTCTTCCGGTCTTGTCAATCAAACCTCTTTTGCCATCCAATTCTACAGCAGCTAAACCTTCGTGGAAAAACC
>JAIRTV010000367.1 GCA_031254675.1 Planctomycetaceae bacterium
CATAGATTAACGGAATTTCCATACAGTATTATTTTTTCCTCTTTTAGTGGGATCATTGTTGATGTCAAGAACGCAAGAGAGAAACAATTTTTCGCCAAAAGGTTGCCTATCAAGTTTGGTAGTCGCCAACCAGTCTTCCAAGATCGCCAATTGTAGAACTACATTTACCAATTGTAGAACTACATTTGCCAATTGTAGAACTACATTTGCCAATTGTAGAACTACATTTGCCAATTGTAGAACTACATTTACCAATTGTAGAACTACATTTACCAATTGTAGAACTACATTTACCAATTGTAGAACTACATTTGCCAATTGTAGAACTACAATTACCAATTGTAGAACTACAATTACCGATTGTAGAACTACATTTACCAATTGTAGAACGACAATTACCGATTGTAGTTCTACAATTTGGCTTATTTTTGTGTTTTTTGTGTTATTTCGAGTGTTTTGTGTTAAAACAGGAGGCAACCTTTCTTTTCAGGTAGGCAACCTTGCTTTTTAGGTGGGCAACCTTTCGCCGAAAGGTTGCGTTGCCGTCAGGCAACTTGTCCTTGTGTTCGGTTGGCAATTGGACTCCAAACCGCTTGGCAATACAAATTGCCATCCGAAAACAGGGGCAAGTCGGCTATCGCCGACGTGATGTTTCGGCGAAACATCACCCACCTTTGAGACAACATCACCCACCTTTGAGACAACATCACCTACCTTTGAGACAACATCACTCACCTTTGAGACAACATCACCCACCATTGAGACAACATCATCCACCTTTAAGGCAACATCACCCATCTTATACATTGTTTTGAATAGACCTAAAGAAAATGAACCTTATCAATTGACTCTTTGTTATGGAACAGCCGAAATATTCAGAGCCGGAATTACTTGACTTGGGCATGTCCGAATGGTTTTTAACATACGGCGATTTAATGTCATTGTTGCTATGTTTTTTTGTGATGCTTTACGCCATGAGTACCTTGCAAGTTCCCAAAATGCAGGCGGCGGTGGAGTCTTTTCGAGGAAGTTCCGCCCGGCAAGAACAAGACAAAATTTCCGCCCAAAACACAAAAAATTCCCCGCAAGGTTTTCACACACCAACAATTTCTCACGGGACTAAAAATCAGTTCCAAACAACGTACGCCAACGAAACCGCCCTCAAAGGCGGCGTGATTTATTTTCCAACCAACAGCGATGAATTAAACGACGAAATCAAACAACAATTAAATCCATTCCTAGAAGAATTATCCGGTTTGCCGTTCAAAATTCAGATTACGGGTCACGCCGCTCCCAATGAAAAAGGAACTTATCGTGATTCGTTGGATTTATCTTACGGTCGAGCGGTAACTGTGTTGCGTTATTTTGTTTCGCGAGGTATGAATCAGAACGATTTTCGGATTTATGCTGCCGGTTTTTCGGAACCGGTTGAAACGGACGGAATTGCTTTGCGGAATGCGAATACTTGCGTCGATATTAAAATTATCGCTGACATGAAACGTGTTCAAGAACAAAAGTCTCGCCAATAGAACCAATAAAACCCAAAGAATAAATCGAAAGAACAAATTGATTAGAGCAACTCAACCGGAAACAAAATTTTCCTGAAATAGTAATCAAATTTTGATTTTTCCTCTTTTTCTATTGTTGTAAAATTGTTAAACTACCAAAATTGATTTATTAACGACGTGATCCCGTGCGGGACAAGATGGAGTATTAGGAGCGAGTCCGATGGCTAAAGAACAAAAAACAAAACCAGAACCGGAACCCGTTGTTGTTGTTCAGGAGGAGACTCCGCCGCCGCCGCGATCTTACCGAATCCATATTTTACTCGGTTTGGTTGTGATTGCTTTGGCTCAGACAACTTTTTTATTTTTCCTGCTGCCTTCCCAAACGCAAATCGCCCAACAACTTCTTGATCTAAAAGGGGAGGTTTTGAACAATGATGATATTTACCAAGTTCCGACAGAAGTTGCTCCGATACCGGATTTGCAAAAAGAACCGTTAGTAGAAAAAATACTCGGCGATAAATTCAAAGTCCAAAGTATTCGGCAGGGAACGGAACAAATTACCGATGTATTTACGGTAACGATTGTCGTTCAGATACTGAAAAAGGATGAAATCGCTTACGATAAACTTTACGCAGAACGTCAAAATGCAATTCGGGATGCGGTTACAATTGTTCTGCGTGCTTCGTCGCTTGATAATCGTAATCAACCGTTCATGGTTGCGATTCGGCGAGATGTTCAGAAAGCGGTCAATGAAGTGTTGGGCATTTCGTATGTTCGTGGCGTGTTGTGTCTTGACCCGATTGTGGAAATGATTTGAGCCAAACACAAAATAAATAGGAACAAATTACAATGGGAAGCGACAATCTTTTAGATCAAAATGAAATTGAACGATTATTGGGAGGCGGTTCGAGTTCGCCGCCGCCAACCCCTCCGTCTTCGCCGCCGCCGCCGGCTTCGGAACCAAGCGGCGTGCTGAATCAAAGCGAATTAGATGCGTTATTCGGAACAGCGTCGCCTTCTGCTCCGGCAACAAGTTCGCCAACCGATTCCGCTGGAGATTCGACCGCCAAACAGCTGGATCAATCCGAACTCGATTCTTTGTTCGGCAAGGGAGCCGCGACGACAACACCAAAATCAACCTCGCCCGCAACGGCTTCAACAACCCCAACCCAAACTCCAAAATCACCGGCAACCGCATCGCCTCCTCTATTTTCTCCGGCTTCGAAATCGCAACAACCGATTCGACCAACGGCGTTTGCTCCGCCGTTGCCGTCGAACTCGATGCCGGAGTATCGTGACAATGTGGGCGTGTTCGACGAGCCGGACGCCGAAGAAGATGAGGACAATGTTCCGCGTGGTGATATTGATTATCTTTTGAAGCGGGCGGATGATTCGTTGCGTTCGATTGCGAGTACGCCAATGGATTTGCCAACGGAGGTGATTGAGTTCCAATTTCCTGAATTTGGGGGAACGGTTCCGAGTACGGAGCATGCAACTCTGGATCAAATTAGTGAAGTGGAGTTGGATGTTAAGATTGAGTTGGGGCGAACCAATATGTATCTCGAAGATGTTCTGAAACTTCGCAAGGGTTCGGTGGTTCCTCTGGACAAAATGGCAGGCGATGCTGTTGATATTTTCATCAATGGACGACTTCTTGCGCGTGGTGAGGTGTTGGTTATGAACGAAAATTTCTGTGTTCGTGTTGCCGAACTCCTCGCAGGAGCCATCCCAATGGAATAACTCAAAATACAAAATACCTTGTATTAAGGAGAGATTAAAGAAAAATCTAATAATCTGAAATCCAATTCTGTTAAAATCTAATCTGTATTGCCAAGCGGTATTGCTCGCCTTGTTCCTCTCCATTAACGTCTCTTTGTGGACTCTCGGCTCAATTTAGACTGAATTTTTAGGAAAGTACTGTTGTAATCGCTAACGGTTTTTGATAGAATTTTTCCCGCAATGTTTGTTCATGCGGGTTGTTCGTACGTTGCGAATTTTATTCTATTTTTCCTGTTCAGCCGCTGAAATAGGAAAAATAGAATCTTTAATCCCTTATTATTTCAGGAGAGAACACAATGGCAACGATTAAAATCGGTCTAATTGGTTGTGGTGGTCGTGGTCGCGGCGCAGCACAGAATGCGTTACAAAACGCCGCAACGAAAGAGGTGAAACTTGTTGCGGTTGCCGACGCTTTTCAAGATAGTGTTGAAGGCACCGTAAAACTTTTTTCAAATCAATATCCCAATCAAACAGATATTCCCAAAGAACGACAATTTGTCGGACTTGATTGTTGCGAAAAACTACTGAAAACCGATGTTGATGTGGTATTGCTTTGCGAACCGCCAGGGTTTCGCCCCCGTGATTTTGTTGCGGCGGTCGATTCAGGAAAACATATTTTTGCCGAAAAACCAGTTGCGGTTGATTCGCCTGGTATTCGCCGGTTTCTTGCTGCAAACACCAAAGCCAAAGCAAATAAACAAATTGTTCTTGTCGGGCATCATCTTCGTTTCGAAAAAAAACATTACGAACCCATTCAAATGATTCACGAAGGTGTCATTGGTGATTTGCTTCGTATCCGAATCTTTTTTGATACCGGTTATCTCTGGACACGACCACGCCTGGAAGGTCAAACCGAAATGGAACACCAAATCCGTAACTGGTATTACTTCAACTGGCTTAGCGGTGATCATATCGTCGAACAACATGTTCATGACATTGACGTGATGAACTGGTTCATGAAAGATCAACATCCCATTGAAGCGAACGGCATGGGCGGACGACAAGTTCGTATCGGGACGCAATTCGGCGAAATTTTCGATCACCACAGCGTCGAATACGTTTTCGAAGAACGAGGCGTACGCGGTTACAGTGATTGTCGCCAAATCAACGGATGTTGGGGATCATTCAGTGAACACGCTTACGGCACAAAAGGTTACGTCAATATGGATGGACACGGAACGGTTGTGATGAAAAGAGAAGGAAAAGACCCAATCACTTGGAAACGAACAACCGATGGACACCAAACCGAAATGGATGTTTTATTCGATGCGATTATTAACGGTAAAGAATTCAATAATGGCGATATCGGCGCCACCGCAACAATGACCGCAATATTAGGACGCATGGCAACTTACAGCGGTAAAGTTGTTAAATGGGACGAAGCCTTCAAATCGGAACTCGATTTGTTTCCGAAAACTCTTGCATGGGATGCCGATCCCGGTCCAAAACCGGATGATCAAGGAATCTATCCCTGCGCTAA
>JAIRTV010000405.1 GCA_031254675.1 Planctomycetaceae bacterium
TTTTCTCCTTTAAAATGAGAAATTGAAGTTTTACAGATTACATAACAAATAATCTGCTTTGTTGTAAAGTTGGGAAAACGTAACGCCGAGAAACGGCAACAGAAATATCGCTCTTAGACGGAGCGACACGTTATTGATGACGGGCTTATTCCCACCGATCAAAGTGGTGCATTACAATTAAAATGTAACGCTGAATTATACCCATGGTTTGATACGCGACGCTCCCTTATCGGGAGCCACGCAACTCTACCAAACCACAGTAATTTTCTACACGGAAAATCCGTTGATCTTGTAGAAAATCACAGTTCGCCGAAGCGATCATCAATATTGTTGACGTACTCGATTGTTGTTTTTACCCGAACAAAAATTCGGGTAATTTATTCTTCAAAATGGAAAAATGCTCTCCAAATGTTAAAATTTAAAAACAGAATTTATTATGTTCAAAATATTACACGATTCATCGGCACTTGTCAAGCCGGAAAATAAAAAAATTTTTTTAGGTCAGTATTCAGTGGAATTTTCGTTAAAAAAATCAAACCTGATGATTACCTATTTTTAACGAAAATTCCATTGGTATATTATTATTGCAAAATTGTTTGCCTTAGAAAGATAAAATGTTTGAAAGCGAGTTTTAGCACACGTTGCGAATCAATCAGCCCAGTAAAAGGAACCAAATCCATGTCAAGAGATTTTGTGTCTTCCAGATTTTCATTGGTGTCCTGCAAAAGCGTCCAGAAAATACCACGCACAGTTCTTTTACCAAGAATTGTTTTGAGCATTATTTCCGTCCAGAATTGTTGCAGTCCTTCCGACCATTGGTATTCCGGCGGAATCGCTTGGTCAATCTCCGTCATCTCCGCACTCGCAGCACTCGGTATTGATAACGTTACGTAAACATTTTTGCCCAGAAAACTCCATTGATCAATCATGGTACTCACCGCCATTGGATCACGCGGCAATGTCGAACGATTATTAAAACCGAAATTAATCTCAATAAGAAACGAATCAATTTCATGGCAATTCATCAGAGATTCGGCAATTTGAATTTGATCATATTCCGGAATATGCGTGAGTGCGTATTCTCCCCAAGGTTGGTCAATTCCGACAAGAATAGGAGCTTCAATACCACAATGTCGCATTTGTTGGGCGAGATTTCGTACCAATGTAATAGCACGAGTTTGCGAAATTTCGGGAATGTCGTAAGAGTTGAACCGGCTCGCCAGAATCCAAGACTGAATAGCAGAACCATAACGTTCCGTAATGGCGTTGACAAAACGGGTTGCGTGAGTTTCGAATGCTCCCTCTTCATGCAAATGCGGAATCAACCAGATTGGAAAAGCCGAAATATCGAAACAAAGAAGCGGTCCCATAATAATATCAAAACCAAATCGTGAAGAATTGCTCATTCGTTTTTCCAAAAGTTCCCAACGAAACCGCCCAGGTTCCGGCTCCAGAACACGCCACAACGGCATCGGAATCACCGAATGGAACGCTTCTTGCAAGAATTTAGCGTAAAGATCAAATTCGTACAACGATTCAATCGGATGATTGTTCAACCCAATACCAAACCGAACCGGCAATTTTTCATCAATACGCATACGCCAAGCAAGCGATTGTTCCGTAAACGCCGAGGTACATTCAAGCGTAATTTGTTCCAATTCTCCCAAAAGTCCAACCAATTCTTGTTCGATTTCGGGATTGTCGTCTGTAACAGCCGCTTTGGAAAAACGCCGCGAAACGGTTGTGATTCGGTTTTTCAGTTCCGGCGGCAACCGGAATCCAAACATTTGCCAATCAAATTGTTTCCGAAGCAACCGCCCCAACGAACCACGCCCAAGCTCCTTGATTAACGAATAAGGACGCTCCTGACAAATTAAGGATTCTGTCGATTCCATCGTCAACCCAATTTGAGAATGCAACCAAGGAACATGAACTGTTCCGCTTCCTTTTGCCGAAGTATAAACAACCATCTCGTTCTCGTTTAGAACAATTTCCGTTGGATACGGCACACGCCCCCAAGTAGCAAAATAAGATTTTTTCAGAAGCGGTTCCGGAATAATTCGGGACGAAATATGAAATCGTAACTCGTTCATCGGAAACAAAGAAAACTATCAAAACAATTGAAACAAAATTAAACAACTCGCTTCATTGTAAAAATATTTCACCCCAAAAACAAGTAGCCAAACAAGAGAAAAAAATCGAAACAATCAGAAATTTGTTGTCGTCTTGCGGTAGGGCAAAACGATTGCCAACCCAAAAATCCACCAAAACAGAATCAATACAACAGCAAACAAAACCAATAACAATTTTGTGTGTCAATTTTTTTTGTACTTGACGAGCTCAACAGTTTAAACGTACAATGATTATTTATTCGATGTCGATTTATTTTGTTTGCGTTATTTGTCGTCATCAACTTTCCACAATCAACTAATTAGGGAGTTTTTGCAATGGACACACCCAATCGTCGCGAATTTTTGACACGAGTTGGTTTAGGGACGGCGATTTTTTCGTCTTTGGACGGCAATCTTCGTGCCGACCAACAACCGGAAACACCGAACCTTTCCACGCCAACAGTTCCTCTACCGGAGTTCAAACCCGGTAAGGCGAAATCTGTAATTCAAATCTGGCTTTGGGGCGGACCGTCCCACGTGGATATGTTCGACCCCAAACCCGAAGCCGGAAAAGAATATTTCGGTCAATTCGACCAACCAATTGATACCGCCGTTTCCGGCATGAAATTCGGTAAACTTTTACCAATGTTGGCGTTGCAAGCGGATAAACTTTCGGTTATTCGCAGTATGACACACGGCAATAACCATCACGAAACCGCCGCATTTATCATGCAAACAGGACGTGAACCAGGAGCAGGAATTAGTTATCCGAATATTGGAGCCATTGTTTCTCGCTTCAAGGGAATTGATGCCGGTTATGACAATCCAATTCCGCCTTATGTTGTTCTGACGAGCGGGCAAGGTCGTTTTTCGGAATCGGGTTTTCTTGGAGCGCGTTACAAACCGTTTGTCACGGGCGGGAATCCGAATCAAGATCCGTTTCTTGTTTCCGGTTTTGTTGTGAAGGGCATGACGTCGGAACGGCAATCGTATCGTCGCGGTTTGATTAAACGGTTCGATGTTCTTGGGCAAGCCGATCCCAACAATCCCGTGTACGACCAACTCGATACCACCGTCGAACACGCCTACAATTTAATTCAAGGCGATGCGGTTAAAACGTTCAATCTTGCTACGGAAGATGCGGCAATTCGCGACAAATACGGTCGCACAACTTTTGGACAATCTTGTCTTATGGCTCGCCGTTTGGTCGAAGCGGGCGTGCCGTACATCACCATCAATTCTCCCGGTTGGGACACACACAAAAAACATTTCGAAGCAATGAATCGAAAATTGCCGGAATTTGATCAAGGCGTGGCGTCGTTAATTGAAGATTTGGCAGGGCGTGGTTTGTTGGACACGACAATTATTTGGGCGTGCGGCGAATTTGGGCGAACACCAAAAGTCGATCCGAATCCACCATGGTTTGGCGGACGTCATCATTTTGGGGCGTGTTTTTCGGTAATGGTA
The DNA here is from genome assembly GCA_031254675.1 of Planctomycetaceae bacterium. GTDB lineage: Bacteria > Planctomycetota > Planctomycetia > Pirellulales > Thermoguttaceae > WRKP01. The sequence goes on from JAIRTV010000405.1 coordinate 3,579, forward strand.
GCAGGTGGCGGTTTCAAAGGCGGACAAATTCTTGGCGCGTCCAACGAAAAAGCCGAAAAAGTACTTGAGCGTCCGGTTTATCCGCAAGACTTGCTCGGAAGTATTCTGGAACTCATGGGAATCAATCCCGATGCACCGTTGCCGAACACTCGCGGTTATGATGTTCCGGTCATGCTTGCACCTTCGGAAAAAGGAAGACTTCGCGAAATTATGTCATGAAATTATGTCGCGAAAGATTGTTCATGTTGTTTGTCTTGTTTGCCAATAAAAAAAACCTGCCGATTTATAAACGGCAGGTTTTTGATTAAATGTTTTCAAATTCGGTGATGGCTTAGCTCTTTTTGGCAAACCGTCGTCGAAGCCCAAGACCAATCAGACCAAGACCAAAAATCACGATTGATGCGGGTTCTGGAGTCGCTGCCGGACCGTCTGGATGTGAAATATCCGTTTTCCAAACATCAGCCGCAAAACCAATCAGTGAATCATTACTATCAGTAAATTTGTCAATTCCCAATAAAATTTCCGCCGGATAACTATCAACAACAAACGCAATATTATTATTACCATTTTCCAGCAAACCCTCTGCGAAAAGTTTTTCTAGATTCAATTCAAAATCATAACTATCAAACCATTTCGACTGATTCGTATCTGCACTCATCCAATAATATTCGCTTTCCAATCCCAACAATGACTTTCCATTGAGTAACACATCTTCCAGATTACCAAGTACGGAAAACCAACCGTTGAGATATTCCAATGTGGTTTGCGGGTCATAGACGAAACCGGTTACGAAAGCGTAAATGCCCATTCCATGATCGTCGAGTGATTTGGAGGTATTCGTTTTCTTCGCCTCCCATGAATCTGTGGCGGCAGTATAATTCCAAGAATGGACGGAGGTTTTGTCTTCATAACCACTGTCAAGAGCAGCAGTAGAATCATAAGCGACAACCGCCGATTGGCTATTCGGACGAATAAGTTGATTGTAACCAGTTTGTGCTTCGGGACTATTATTGGCATAAGCATTCGCTCGTTGTCCGTAGATACTGTTCAAATCAATTGAACCCATTCCGCCATCTGATACTTTGTGGTATTCAACTTCGTGAGATGTGCCGGACAGCAAACCGTAATTCTTCGGTTTGGTACTACTAGCACTTGTCGACTCGGTGGTCATCTGATTGCTTCCCAGCGTGTTCTCTAAATAACCGGTTAAGGCTTCGAACCGTTCTTGCCAAAGTCCGGTTTTGGTTTCATTGTTCTTGTTTTTGTACTCAGCGACTTTGACTGCCGAGTAAGCTGTTCCCCAGTTACTGGCATTGTCAATACTTGTGCCAAGATACACCGGTGTCTCTGTCGTAATAGTGTCTGCAAAACTGTTGGCGGCGAAAACGATAGTAGCGATTGCAACGAGCGTGAAAATAAGTTTTTTCATAGTGAGGGTCCTTTTCAAAAAAATTGGTTTTGTTGTTATTGCGATCTACAGACGTTGCAGATAGCAAAATTAAATGTTTTTGTTGCTCCTCATAGCAACGGTTTACGTAAACGCAGATACCATGCCAATTCGAGAAAAAAAATTAATAATTTTGCTAAACCCAATAAATATAGTAGTTTATAAAAAAATAGTTAATAAAGTATCAAAAGAATCAAAACAAAATTTTAGATAGATCAGTGATAGATAATGATACGGCTGTGTTGTAAAATAATGCACATTTATTTTGGTTACGGAAAAAAATGTTGCTCCTCTGAATAATTCCGAACAATCCATTGAGCGGTAACGAATGTTTGTCATTATTCTTGTTGAGGTCGATTGACATTGATTCGTTTTAACATTAAATTCGTAGGACTCGCGTCTTGATGAATCGTTTCATTGAAGAAGTGTATTAACATGTTTTCTTT
>JAIRTV010000483.1 GCA_031254675.1 Planctomycetaceae bacterium
ATATTGTAACCGCCTGTGTCGCCGTCAATATCAAGTAGTTCGCCGCAAAAATATAAACCGTGAACAATTCTTGATTCCATTGTTTGCCGATTTACTTCATCCAATTTCACTCCACCAGCCGTAACCATTGCCTCGTTCCAACCACATAACGATTCAATAACAAACCGATAACTCGTCAATGCCGATTCAATTTTCTTTCGCGTTTCCCGATTTATTTCCGCAACAAGTTGATCCAACGCAACCGAAATTGATTCGATAATTCGTATCAAAAAACGTTCCGCAAGACCGAATGATTGTAAAGCATTTTTCAATGTCTTTTTACCCGAAAAAATATGAGGAACAAATTTTTGTGGTTCTACCAACGCAATACGAAGTTCGTCGCCCGATTCCATGTAACGACTCAAATTGAGGATTCCGGGACCCGACAATCCTCGATGCGTCAACAGCACATCGCCTTGTCCCCTTTTCAATTGCTTGCCGTTACGGTAAATTTCAATCTTCGCTGACCAAAACGAAATACCCGATAAATCGGCGAATAAATAATTTCGCACAATAATTGGAGTCAACGCCGGTTTGGGTGGCACAAGATGATGTCCCAGTTGCACAGCAAACCGAAAACCATCACCTTGAGAACCGGTTGACGGATACGATTGTCCGCCGGTTGCAAGAATTACTTTTTTTGCACGAAATTCTCCGCGATTTGTTGTGAGAAGAAAACCGGCATCATTTTTTGAAACATTTTTGACAACAGTTTCCGTTTGAAGTATTCCGCCATATCGTCGAAATTCCGAAACAAAAATATTCAAAAGATCGTTGGATTTCAACGATTTCGGAAAAATTTTACCGTCTTCCCGTTTCAGAAACGAAATACCTTGCTGTTCAAAAAAACGCATCACAGCAATATTATCGAACGAAAAAAGAGCCGGTTTAACAAACCGTGCTTTTTTTGTATCACCATAGTGATTCAGAAAATCAGCAATCTGTCCGGTATGTGTTACATTACATTGCCCAGAGCCGGAAAGCAAAAATTTGCGCCCCGGTTCGGTATTACGTTCAACAACACAAACGGTTTCGCGTGAATGTTTTGCCGACGCAATTCCGGCAGCAAGCCCTGATGCACCGGCTCCAATAACAAGAATATCAATATTCACCGTCGCCGTCCCGATCCCGGTTGGCTGAAATTTGGAACTCCACCCTGTTGAACTCCACCCTGGTAATAGTGCAAATATTGCCGGAATCCCGCTCCGTTCATACCGCCAATACTTCGTGTTTGACGCGGTTCCGACAAAATCCGGTCAGTCGTTCCGTCATTGAGCAATTGGTTCATGGAACTCTGCATGGTACGTTGTCGTATATCCTGCTGACGTAGTTGAGTCCCCTGATCTTGTAACGCCCGAAACATGTCTTGTTTCGGTTTCACAAATTCATTGTAATTATCCAGCACGCCGCCTCGATTATTATTGAATAACGATAACCAAGGACTCAAGGCTGGCGATGATTGACCGTAAATGTTACCTGAATGAACCGAAACCCAAACAGTAACACACAACAAAATAAATGTTACTTTCAATATTTTATGTAACATAATAATTCTCCTTAATTCAATGACAATTTTAGATATCACTTTTCCTAATTAAGTTTGTCGAAATATTTCGCAAACGAAAAGTCATTTAATGCGCGAGTGCCAATTCAAATTCTGCCAGTGTTTCACAATCCAACGCCAATTCAAAAAGCGAATCCAACGCAACTAAATCCGTATAGGAATTTACAGATTGCAAAATTGAATTGGGTACTTTTCTAAATCGTTTATTGAGTATTTTAAGGACATCTTGAATTTTACTTTCGATCTTCCCTTCATCTTTTCCTTCGATTTTTCCTTCGATTTTTCCTTCGAGAAAGATTTCTTCTAATGTTGACAAAACCATTTTTTCAGCCTCCTGTTCATTTAAAACTTTTGAAATTGTTTTAGTAACGGTTTCTTTGTCAGATTTTGTTATGGATAGAAAATAACGTGTTAACGCATTGAGCCAACCGTAAGTTCGTTGATCGGTTTCGATTTCTTTAAAATACTCGATAATCCGTTCAAAATTTTCGGGTAATTTTCCTGACGATGCTGATTGTAACGTGTCGAGCAGAGCAACCAATGCCGGTGGTCCCTTCAATTTTTCATGCGGAATCCGGGACACGTCAATCAAAATAGTCGGAACCGATAAAAAATGCCGATCAACACCTACTGGTAATGATACCATATCTTCAATTTGGAGCAACTCCTCCCATGGAGTTTTCCCATGATAAAGTATCACCATGACCACGTAAGGATATTTACCGTCATTGGTCATCATATTTTCTTGGTCGGATTCGCAACTCTCATAAAATTCCAATAATTTTCGTAATCCGCGAAGCCATTGTTGACGTTTTTCTTTTTTGGATTGATGTTCGAAAAAGAGCAACACTTTTGAGTAACCGCCGTTTTTGAAATTTGCGGAAAAGCGCAAGTCGCCGATAACTTCCTGTAAATGATCGTCCACTGTTATTGGTGATTCACACCGAAGCGAATTCAAATCAATTAAACGAATAATTTCCGAATCTCCATAATGGTTCATTAAATTCGCAAACAACTCCGTGTCCACAAGAAAATATCTTACGACAAGATCATGAGGATGCGCAAGTTCAACTTTGGCACTCACTTCGGGAAATATTTCCATAGACAACGTTTAATTTTACAATATCGCCAAGATATTTGAAAAATATAAATTGATGATAACTTTGAACAAATATTTTTTGCTATTTCTTGGTCAATGTTAATTAACTTAACGGCGGAAAATTAATCATTTTTCTGGGACTAATAGCCATATCCGCCATATCCGCGTTCACCGCCGCCGACGAGGACTTTGCCGTAAAATCGAGTGGCGGTGGTAGCGCCGAGCAATGAGAAGCCCATAATTCGTTCGAACGGAGCAATAATGCGTGCTAACACGCCATCCGCCGCAACCCAACGACTCTCCACAACAAACACACGATCTCCAGGCAACAACTGGTAATTCGTTTGCGGCATCCCGTAAGCAGTTACCGCAACCCAATCAACCGGTAAAATGACCGGTTTGTGCGTATTGCCAACAGGTCGAGCAACCCAAATTCGTTTCGACGAATTGGGCGCCAAACCATTTGTGTTGCCGATTGCTTTCAAAACCGTTTCGTTACCGGTATAGGGAAACACGAAAACCAGTTCGTCCATTGCCGCCGATTGAAAAATAACATAATATTCTTTGCTGTTGTAGGAATAAACATCCACCGCAACTTGCGGATGTTCCAACGCTTTCGAAAGATGAAATTCAATTGCTTCGCGACATTCGTCAACAGTTAAACCGTTGATGTAAACGCGACCATAAGAACCCAGTGTAATATAACCATCCGGTGCAATTAAATGTGTACCGGCAATTTGTTGGACGTCGGACATTCGAACCAATTTCGCAGAAACAACGGTATGGGGACCGAGTCGTCCTTGTGTATTTTCCGGACTCCAAATTAGATGCCGTGCAATGGATTGTTCGGCTTCGGCGAGAGACAGTCCTTCGATCCGAACCGCTCCGTAAGCTCCACCAAGTTGAATTGTTCCACCTGGTTCTACGGAAAAATTACCGATAATTGGTTCTTCTACCGGCGTTCCAATCACATCAAGAGCAATAACATCAAAAACTCGCAACATATAAGGCGATTTCGGAACTAAATGAACCGCCTCAACAGTAATAAGATCCGGCGATTCCAGAAAATAGTTTGGCAAGGACGATTTTGCTGTTTCTTTGGGAATGTCGCGAAAAGAAGGAGTTCCTGCGGGCTTAGGATCAAAAAAAGCCGTTTGAGAAACACAACCAACAATAAAACTGATCAAAACCAAAAGACACAATCTCCGAAAAAAGAACATATCATGTTTCTTTTTTTCGGAATAACTGGTTTTCCTAGAATTGTTTTGTGTTGAGAACAGCATTTGATATTTTGATGATGTTACTTTATTTTTTGACAATATTCCTTTCAGACAAGTTTTCGACTGTTATGATTTAGGAATATTCCAAAATTTTTTTGATTCGGTACTATCCTTGTTTTGCGGAATATCCGACATTCGCGAACAACAGATATAAGTTGCATAATCGGATAATATTAAAACAAAAACACGCGAAGTGTTAAACGATCTGGAAATGAAGTCATGGAGACAATTGGGCGATGATACAAGTTGTGGGGATTTTTATCATTTGGTGAATAATATTTTCCCAAAACGAAAAGGGAATATTGTGAGTTACTTGTTTTATTTTAATCCATACTTGTATCATTTTCATACTTGGATTCCTATTAATTGAGTTATTTTTATTGCAATCTGATTGTCTATTTTCTTCTATAAACTATTATATTTATTTGAGTTCAAGAAATTATTGATATTATTTTGAATTGGCATGATATCTGCGTTGGTAGAATCCTGTTATCATGAAGATGATAAAAGAAAATTGAAAATTCTATTCCCAAAATGATATTTATGACGTAAAATGATTTGTTTCGATGGAATTTCATTTTTTCCAAAACTATAGAAAGGACCTAATCATGAAAACTTTTTTTTCACAACTCTTTTTTGCGGTTGCAATGTTTAGTGGAGTGGTTTCTGTTTTAGCGGACACGACACTTTTTGATTGGAACGATCCAGGGAATGCTGTTGTTTTCGCGACAGAAATCACAACCCTTTCGCATGGGGGACGCCCTGTAGAAGTTAATTACGCGATTAAAGACAATACGCTTTATAGCCGCGTATCATTTGGTGATGTATTATATGATGATGGGGCTACTGAACCCAGTTCCGAAGCGGCGAGTCGCGGTCTCAGAGGGTTCAATATTTTCGGCGGGTACGAACGAGCCGCCGGAAACGTGCAGGAAGACTATAACTTTTTCTTTAGCAGACCGAATGCACTTTGGAGCTATTATGAACATGCGGTACAAAATGACGCCGTTTATGCCGCTTATTTTAACGCTGAAACAGGATTTTCTCAATTTTTTGCCAGCAATTATCTTTTGCCAGACGGTAGGGATTATTTTATTGAAGGGGTTGCTGGAAATAGCAGTAGTTTTGTTGGTGGTATAGATATGCATACAAAACATGAAGGTCTTACTTATTTTATCGATGAAGAGGAAGAAAACGGAATTTCTGAGAGTAGTCAGATTGGTTGGTCACTTAAAGGCAATGAAGGCACAGAAGGCGCGGATTTTACGGCAACCTATTCTGACGGTGTTCTTGAAGTTTCGGCAAATGGTAATTTCCTGTTCAGTTTCAATTATTCCGAGGGTAACAGTTATTTGGAATATGCGGTTAGTCTTGAT
>JAIRTV010000554.1 GCA_031254675.1 Planctomycetaceae bacterium
TCGGGATGTCCCATACTGACTGCCTCACTTGTAAATAATTTTTTGGACACATCAAGCTCCTTTTCTAAAATTTTTTATATTACCTGATATTTAACAGGAATTTGCGAAAAACAGAATGCGTAATATTACAGGAAACAAGAATTTTATGCAAGACGAAAAACAGAGATTTTAAGTAATTAGTAATAGACCTTTTTTTTAAGGTAAGCGTTCACGGTAATTTTCTCTTTTGCGATTGGAGAAACATGTCCATTCGGACGAGACGGGTTGGAAGTTGAATGGCAAACGTTTTCAGCAATATGACGAGGATTATTTTCGTTTTATTGAGACAGGAATTCCACCAACAAATAACCTCGCGGAGAAAACAATACGTAGAGTTGTGTTGGATAGACATGTAACGCAGGGAACAAGAAGCGAAAAAGAAAATAAATTCTGAGAACGCTTCCAGACAATATTACAAACCTGCTACCAACAATCAAAAAATACAATGCAATGCCTAAAAAATCGCATTAACGTTCACGCACATACATAAAATAACGTGAACGGTTACCTGTGGATCATTTATATTCCCAAAAAATGGATCAAGTCGATTGAACCTGACAGCGGCAGGATCATAATATCTTGCACTCGACCAATAATACAGATTTTTTAGTTGCAAAATTTAACAAGATTCTTACGGCATAAATGAAGTTTGAATAACATTCGCCTCTGTGGGTGTTATATTTGTATTTTTCGGATACTGATCACTCTGAAATTCGTAATAAATAGGAATTTCATGATCGGCAGGATAGTGGAAAACTTTTGAGACCGGTATTGGAGAAACTGGCGAGGGAATCGGTGATGGTGTTAAAGGTTGCCAACTGTCTTCTGGAATCACACGACTGCCGTATGGCGGAAAAGTTGTCGAATTGTTCGGACTTGGATTGATATTTGTATTGATGTTGGTAAACGCCTGTTCACGCAGTCCATCGGGGTTGACCAATGTTGGAAACGGAAGGGGAGTGCCGGTTGTTTTCGGATTCAATGTTTCCTGGCTCAATAGACCACGCGCATTGGGAATAACCGGCGGCGGCGTGGTAGGAAGAGCAACCGATTGTTGAGGATTCACGTTTGCAGGTTGAGACGCAAAAACTTGTTGCGGAATCATTTTGTTGCGTTTAGCAAGATATTCATTTCGTTTGGTATCCAGAAATTGCGCCCGTTCAAAATCACCTCGTTGCCGGTACAACAACGCCAACTCTTGATACGCACGCTCTTCATCCAACGAAGCCGAAAAATATCGCATTGCTTCAATTGGTTTATCCTGACCGGCAGTACAACGCCCAAGATAATAAAGCAACCGGTTATTGTCAGGATAATAAATCAATGCGTTTCGCAAAATAATTTCGGCTTGTTTTAGATCATTCTGCTCCATGAGGAACAACGCATAATCTCCGGCAATAATCGGAACATTACCACCCAACGCATATTTCATTGCGTAACGAAAATAAACGCCGGCGTTACGGATTTCCGACTGTTTCCAAGAAATTAACGCCAAACGATGATAAGGAGCAGCCAGTGTTCCATTGGTGGTTTGTTTCTTGTTGGCGGCAATAAAGGCGTTGTAACTACGAACCGCTCCGACAAAATCTCCCTGAACTTCCAAATCTAATCCGTGTTTGTAATGATTTTTAGCGGTTGCGGCGTTAGATTTTGTTGCGGAATTAACGTAATCCGGTATAGAATAATCCTGCTCTTTCCGCAATGTTTCAATTATTTCCTGACCGTCATCAACATTTTCCGGCAATTCCTTATCTTTCGAGTTGTCGGACGATTTGCTCTTTTTTGATGGATAAAAGAATGATGTCAAATACGTTTTTACTTTATTCATCGTCGATTCTTTTGTCGTTTTAGTTTCAGTGTTAATTTGTTCCGTGTCAATTTGTTCCGTTTGTTCTCTGTTCTCCGATTCAAAATTTTTTTCCGTCATAAACTGAGAAGTTGGAGTGGTTGGCGTGCCGGAAATGGTGGGAGCGTCGGGAATTTGGTTTTTGGGCGGGGCGACGGAACCGGTTGAGGACGGAAAGAGTGCCGATTGCGGTACCATTTCACGATTGGCAATATAGAGCGAATTAGGAGAAGGAGGATAGCCACCATAAGATCGATCATATTGCGCAAAAACAATGCCCGTTGCCGAAACAACCGACATAATCGTCACAATCGAAAAATAATAAAAAATTCCCCGTCGCATTTCTTCCTCACTAGTCTATAACAATCACCACCAATAATTCCTTCAACAGAATAGAATCGTACCAATACGTTTTCTATCGAATCAAGAGAAGTGATTCTCCAATAGGAATGAACAATGTAGATCATTTTAGAAAAATGAGGAAAGTATGATTTGTATATTCTGCTTCCCCGATAAAACCGGTTATTCCGTCAGACAAAGTAAATTCGGTATAAGATTGATTGTCCAAGAGAATCCATTGAAAAACTTTAGAATACAAGTATTGAACAATAGTGAAAACAATGAACTATTATTTCATGTCGGAATTTCTTTCATAACCGAAGGAAACGGAAAACACAAAATAATTGTTATTTATTCATTGATTTTGTTTTACGTTATAAAAAACAGAATCGAATTGTAAAATATGAGGAGTTATAATCATTACTTTGTTGTGAATCAAATTCGACAACTTGTTGTCCTGTTTTATCGTTGGCTCCGTGACCAGCCCATGTGGCAACAACAAAAAGTACAATGAAAAAAACAATGATTTATTGTCATCTCAGAATTTTTTGTACAACAATATATG